>CAYPDC010000111.1:0-13970 GCA_964409355.1 uncultured Cyanobacterium sp. | reverse complement strand
CTCTCCCTTTATGGGGGAAACTAATTGAATGGAAACACCAATGCAAAATTGGAGTGTGTCTCCATAATACTTTAGCTCTCCCTTTATGGGGGAAACTAATTGAATGGAAACTTACTCTATGCCCCCGTCAGAACGACTCCACAAGCAGCTCTCCCTTTATGGGGGAAACTAATTGAATGGAAACAAGGATATGACTGGTGGGCAATGAATGGACAGTATCTCTCCCTTTATGGGGGAAACTAATTGAATGGAAACTCGCCACCGAGGCGTTTATATAAACATCCCTCATAACTCTCCCTTTATGGGGGAAACTAATTGAATGGAAACCTTTAGAGTACCCCCACTTCCCAGCTTCACAGCTAACTCTCCCTTTATGGGGGAAACTAATTGAATGGAAACTTTGCTGGTGTTTTTTATTTTGTCGTACATAGGCCCTCGCTCTCCCTTTATGGGGGAAACTAATTGAATGGAAACCAAAGTAGCCCATTCAATGATGGCGATTGGCATATCCGCGGGCTCTCCCTTTATGGGGGAAACTAATTGAATGGAAACGGAATTGTTGTACTTGTAATACAACAGCGCCTGAAACTCTCCCTTTATGGGGGAAACTAATTGAATGGAAACAGCGATTGAGACAGCTTCAAACGGGCAATGGTGGCAAACTAACCTCTCTCCCTTTATGGGGGAAACTAATTGAATGGAAACGCAAGTATAACAATCTGGATACTTGATATTGTCCTCTCTCCCTTTATGGGGGAAACTAATTGAATGGAAACTCTAAAACGTTACAACAAGCAGGACCCGCTACTGTTAACTCTCCCTTTATGGGGGAAACTAATTGAATGGAAACAGAGAAGTCACGACTAACCATGAATCGGCATGGTGCTTGTCTCTCCCTTTATGGGGGAAACTAATTGAATGGAAACTTGATATACCAATCAGCTACTTCAGGCATCCATTCTTCTCTCCCTTTATGGGGGAAACTAATTGAATGGAAACAAGGAGAAATAGAATACCTTATCAATAAAGAATTAACTCTCCCTTTATGGGGGAAACTAATTGAATGGAAACTTTGTTTAGTTCGTTGATAACTCGCACTTGACCGAGTCTCTCCCTTTATGGGGGAAACTAATTGAATGGAAACCTTGGTTTGTTACCCAAGCTTTGATTTCGTATTTGCTGACTCTCCCTTTATGGGGGAAACTAATTGAATGGAAACATAAGCTATGCTTTATAGTGGGTTTTATCAAGATTTACTCTCCCTTTATGGGGGAAACTAATTGAATGGAAACAGTGAGTAACCTTGTCTTGGTTCAGCGTTCTCGATTTCTCTCCCTTTATGGGGGAAACTAATTGAATGGAAACTTCTTATCCAGATATACTCTGGTAATACGATCCAACTCTCCCTTTATGGGGGAAACTAATTGAATGGAAACGTTATATCTTACCAATGTAGTGTGAGCTTGCAGATATTCACTCTCCCTTTATGGGGGAAACTAATTGAATGGAAACATGAATAGTTAGTTCTGAGATAGTCATATTGTTTTATTGTTACTCTCCCTTTATGGGGGAAACTAATTGAATGGAAACATCTTTTTTCATCTTTGTATTGTTTAGGGGTGTAACTCTCCCTTTATGGGGGAAACTAATTGAATGGAAACATTTAACTATCATTTCTAACGCTTCAATTAACCAACTCTCCCTTTATGGGGGAAACTAATTGAATGGAAACAAAAGCTAGTTTTGAATTAACCTTAAATGGGTGGCACTCTCCCTTTATGGGGGAAACTAATTGAATGGAAACTCACCAATTCGGGTTGCCACTGTCAAGATCTCATGTTCACTCTCCCTTTATGGGGGAAACTAATTGAATGGAAACCTATAAACATACTGTCCATCAAGACGAAATATTGGTATCTCTCCCTTTATGGGGGAAACTAATTGAATGGAAACCCTGATTTAGCACCTTATTATATCCGTCACGGCAATTTTGATGGGGTAGAGTTAAGTCTGGTGGTATCTGGTAATTGTCCTCTCTCCCTTTATGGGGGAAACTAATTGAATGGAAACAACCAATGGAAACAAATTAGAAACTTGTTCTCTGGGACTCTCCCTTTATGGGGGAAACTAATTGAATGGAAACAGCAAGTTGGCGACCAACAGGATCGCTCCAGTCATAGCTCTCCCTTTATGGGGGAAACTAATTGAATGGAAACTTATTCTTATATCTCATCAAGATTTCAATAAGATATTCTAACTCTCCCTTTATGGGGGAAACTAATTGAATGGAAACCCTATATATATTCCATCTAATGATAGATCATTATTTTTGACTCTCCCTTTATGGGGGAAACTAATTGAATGGAAACGAAACTTGCCGTCTGGGAGCCAAAAGCGAATCACTGCTTCTCTCCCTTTATGGGGGAAACTAATTGAATGGAAACTAAGTTAGGTTTGCCTATTTTATAATTTTGAATGTAGTTCTCTCCCTTTATGGGGGAAACTAATTGAATGGAAACATTGTTTACCTTCGTCAATCTGATTTAAGTATCGGTCTCTCCCTTTATGGGGGAAACTAATTGAATGGAAACTAATTCTAATTCAAGATATTCATAATCGGATATTTCTCTCCCTTTATGGGGGAAACTAATTGAATGGAAACGTTAGTGCTAATAACGCAATACCACCCAGAGGTGGATTTAAACTCTCCCTTTATGGGGGAAACTAATTGAATGGAAACAGTAAACTCTTTGTTCTTGAAAGTTTAAACATCTCTACTCTCCCTTTATGGGGGAAACTAATTGAATGGAAACCTGAATTGTTTTATTCTCTTAGCTTTGCGAACACTACAGTCGCAACTCTCCCTTTATGGGGGAAACTAATTGAATGGAAACAATGGTTATATGCCATTCCCAAGAAACATCCTAAGTTCTCTCCCTTTATGGGGGAAACTAATTGAATGGAAACAATATTGAAATCCCGTACATGGGAACTCCAAATTTATTTACTCTCCCTTTATGGGGGAAACTAATTGAATGGAAACATCAGTAGCTAGGGGAGTCGATCGGGGTGTCTGACTTTATTCTCTCCCTTTATGGGGGAAACTAATTGAATGGAAACTAGAATTTGTAAATATCTAGAATATCTTGTTCTGAAATTGGCCGCTCTCCCTTTATGGGGGAAACTACTTGAATGGAAACTGAGGATGCGATCGCCCATTATGTAGGCAATAATTTCTCTCTCCCTTTATGGGGGAAACTAATTGAATGGAAACTGTTCAATGTCGTTTGACACTCTGATGGAATTAACTCCCCCTTTATGCAGGACTGTTTCAAAGTAAAAAATTAGGTTAACTGAGGGTAACAATGTATAAGGATTTTTTTCTATTAGTTAAAACGTTATAAACCAAAATCCCCCCATCCCCCTCTCTCCCTCTTTTTTCTTTCTCGAAAATGAAACAGCCCCGCCCTTTATGGGGCTTAGAAGTGCGATCGCATTTTTGAAGGTGGGGTGCGATCAATTGTCAATGGTTGATAAAATCAGATAATAGAATTAATCTGTAAAACAAAAAAGTTATGACGGTAGAAAGATGGACTGATGAAATGCTCGATCGATTAGCTTCTAGTGTTAGTGGTTTAAAGGAAGCCGTTGAGGGTTTAAATGTCACTTCACAGACACTATTACAACTTGCCGCTCAAGAGCAACAAAAAAGGAGAGAAACAGATGACAAACTGATAAAACTAGAAGAAGAAAAAGCAGAAAATGATAGAAGATTTAATGTATTGTTAGAGGAAGTTCGTTTTTTGATCCGTAATCAAAATAATAATTCTGACAATAGTTAACAAAAAATGAGAATGCCATTTATGTTATTAAATGAACTGGCAAATAAAATAAAAACTTGGCTACCCTTAGCAAAATCAAAAATAAAGAAAAGTGCATCTCAATGGGAAAATACTATTAACAACTACGATCCAAAAGAGATTTTACCGACTAAATTAATCAACCGATTAAATTCAAAACTAGATAGTTTACCCATCTATAAATCTTACTATGATATATTAGCAATAAATATTGGTGATTCTGTGCAAAAATGGCTCGAGCGCAACGAGCAAAAGTATAAAAATTGTCTAGTTATTAAAGGTAACTGTGTCGATAATTTATCAGATTTTTTAATGACCATTTTTTCTCAAAAATCTAGTTTAATCAATGAAGCAATGGAGTTAGATTATCAAATTTTGTCTTTAGATAGTTTTGCTCAAAGTCGTCAAGAAAGATTAGAAATTTTAGAGAGAGAAATATTAAGAATTGAAAAGCAATCAGAGCAAAAAATTATTTTTATTCCTGATTTAAGCTCCTATTTTTCTCGCAGTATAGAGGGTTTAGAAATATTAGAAAATTTATTAAATTTAATCGATGAAGACGAAAATAAGTTTTGGATAATCGGTTGTAATCATTGGTTATGGTTGTTTTTGGTGAAAATTTATCGTTGGGATGCTTATATCGGCAATGAGTGGGATTTGTCTCCTTTATCTGGGGAAAATTTACAGGGTATTTTATTACCTGTTTTGGATTTAGTTGAGTTTAATTGGAATGATTTAAGGGGATTATTAGAATTACCAAATCAAAATGAAGATGAAAATACAATTATTTCCCAATTACAAACTAAGTATTTTGAGACTCTCGCCAATTTGTCTCAGGGATGTTTAACCACTGCAAGTAAGTTATGTTTTAATTCCTTCCGATATTTTAAGGAGGAAGAAACAGGATTATCTAATCTCAAAATTAATTATCCTCACTTTCCTGATTTTCCTAGTATTACTCAGAGCGATCGCTACTTATTATTTTGTTTAGGATTACACAATCACTTAAATAAACAGGATTTAGCGAAGATTTTAGGGGATGATCAAATTCATATAACTTCTCAAATAGAATGTTTAATAAATCTGAATTTAATCCATTTTTTAGATAATCAAAACATAGCCATTAATCCTCTTTTTTATCCTAAATTGAATCAAGATTTAAAAGATAACCACTTTTTAGTTTAGGGAGAAATTACAATGTTTATTAAAAATTATTTATCGCAGATAGATGCTTCAGATTCGGAAAAAATATCTCGTTTAATTGATGATATTACTTTCAGTAAAGTTTTCCAAGGTTTATTACTCATTTTTGTTACCTATTGGGGACAAATTCTGATTGAAAAAACTATTAATTGGTTAGCAGAAAAAGTTCCTTTAAAATATCGCCTTAAAGTCAAGCAGTCTTTGCCTTTTTGGAGGGCATTTATTTTCGGTTTAGTGGGGGTTTTATTAATTAATTTATTTCTCAACTTATCAGCTAATAATATCTTACCCCTCACCGGTACGATCGCCGTTGCTTTAGGTTTTGCTTTTAAAGACTATGCTAGTTCTGTTATAGCAGGTATTTTAGCATTATTTGAAACTCCCTATCAAGTGGGCGATCGCATCAAAATTGGCGATGATTACGGAGAAGTTATCAGCTATGGATTAAGGGCGATTATGATTCAAACTCCTGATGATAATATTGTCACTATTCCCCATAATAAAATATGGAGTGAGTCTATTATTAACGCTAACAAAGGTAGTTTAGAAGCACAAACAGTCATTAGTTTTTACTTTAACCACGATGTGGATGTTGAAAGGGTTTTTTACTTGCTATATAGAATCGCACAAACAAGCAAATATACTCAATTGAATTTACCGATTGTTGTGGTAATGGAAGAAAAACCTTGGGGAACTCATTTTAAATTAAAATGTTATCCTGTCGATGCTAGGGATGAATTTATCTATCAAACTGACTTAACCCGAAGGGCGAAAAAATACTTTCAGAGGGATGAATTACCTTATCCTTTACTACGTCCTCCCCGCAAATAGTTAATTCTTGTTATTTTGTTTTATTATTAACAATTAGTAGAATTAAATTATCAATTAATCGCTCTTTTTCCAGAGGGATAATTTTTTTCGCCTGTAGCTTTTCTTGGGTTAAAATATAATGAATAATACTGTTAACAAAAATATGGGCGATCGCCTCGGGATCATCTAAACTTAAATCAGGACAATCTTTCAGATATTTTGTTAGTAAATTAATCGCTGGTTTAACTAAATTTTTAAAACATAATTGAGCAATATCGGGGTAGTTTTTAATCTCTGTAACAATTAAATGAATAAAGTTTAAATGAAGAGGATCACTAATTTCTTTAATGATTCTATTCGCTAAATTTTTTAAAACTAATTCAGGTTTTCCTTCTAAAGGCTCACCCCAAACTAACTTAAATTTTTGACAAGCAAAATCACTTACTAAACTATAAAATAATCCCTCTTTATCTCCAAAATAACTATACAACGTCTGTTTAGAAACCCCCGCCGATTTTGCAATTTTATCCATGGTTGTACCACTATAACCATGCTCCAAAAACTCTGATAATGCTCCTTTTAATATTTGTTCTGTTTTTTCTTCCATCCTTTCACAATGAATAGTGAATAATTCATAATTTTTTCTTGACAAGATTAGACTAGACGGTCTAGTATGATAAAAGGGTAGATTAGCCATTCTGATCTATGTATCTATTAAATCATAAAAGGGATCATGGGACAACCTCAATTGTTAATTATGCAAAAATACGCCAAGTCGATTGCTATGATTAGCGGATGTGTAGGGGCTATAATAGTTATTGGTACTGGAGTTTATGTGTTTAATCAGGTAAGGGTTAACTCCCCCACTGAAAACACTATTACTCAACCGGCCCCCATTGTTTCCGTGACTGGTTTGGGTCGCATTGAACCTCTATCGGAGGTGATTAACGTTGCTCCTAATCCTAATCTATCAGGGGCAAGGGTTAAAACTCTTCTGGTTAAAGAGGGAGATTTTCTTCACCAAGGTGATGTTATCGCCTATACTTCTGATTATGATATTAAACAGGCTGAGTTAGAACGGGCAAGAAAAGACTTACAGGTTGCCCAAGCTAATCTCAATATCGTTAAGGCAGGGGCAAAACAAGGCACGATTAATGCTCAAAAGGCTACTATTGCCCAACTTCAAACAGAATTAGAAGGTGCGATCGCATCTGATAGGGCAAAGCTCGATCGTTTACAGGCACAGTTAAAATCAGAGACGTGGGAAAAACAGGCGACTATTAATCGATTAGAGGCGGAGAAAAATAACGCCCAAGGGGAATTTAATCGTTATCAGACACTGGCAACAGAAGGAGTTATTTCCGATTCAGAATTGGATAGTCGTGCCTTAACCCTTGAGACAGCAAAACAACGCTATCAAGAGGCTATGGCTATCTATAATAAAACCGTTAGCACTTTGACAGAGGAAATTAAAGAAACTCAAGCGGATGCCACTCAAAGGGCAAATAGTCTCAGAAAACGCATTGCTTCGGCGGAGGCAACTTTAAATGAAATCAGCGAAATTAGAGAAGTGGACGTGGCACAGGCTCAAGGGGAAGTAGAAAGGGCGATCGCGCTTATTAATCAAGCAGAAATAGATTTAGAGTTGACTATTATTAAAGCCCCCATTGATGGAGAGATTATTGATATAAAGGCTTATGGGGGAGAAAATATCAGCAGTGAGGAGGGAATCGTGGAAATGGGGAATACTCAAGAAATGGTAGTGATAGCGGAAATTTATGAAAGTGATAGAAATAAAGTGAAGCTAGGACAAGAAACAGAGATAAAAAGTGAAAATAATAGCTTTGAAGGTAAGATTAAGGGCGAAGTTATCGAAATAAGCAATAAAATCGGCAAAAAAGATGTGTTAGAAACTGATCCGGCTGCCAATATTGATGCTAGAGTTGTGGAGGTAAAAATAGCCGTTAATCCTGAAGATAATAATAAAATCAAAAATCTGATTTATTCCCAAGTAATCGTCAGTATTTTATTATAAAAATTACCCTTTTGGGGTATTGATTTAACTATCTGTTTATATCTTTAAAAGAGCCGCACCATTTTCAAATAAGCGAATAATGAGTAAATAATGAAGATATTTCGCTAATAATCTAAATTTTTAAAAACTATTTTTACTTTTTTCGAGAATTCTCCATGAGAATTGAAAGCGAGTCCAGTCAGTTCCTCATTAGATGACACTAATTTGTTATCACGTCATCTAATTTGTCAAGACTACACTAATCTGTTACCGATGACAAATAATTTGTTACTGTACAAGACAGTAAATAATGGAAATCTGAAAACACGGGACTGACGGGACTCGAACCCGCGACACCCTGCGTGACAGGCAGGTACTCTAACCAACTGAGCTACAGTCCCATTTGATTGACATATTCAATGATAACGGAGAAAAAAAAAAAAGTCAAGTTGATACCCAAAATTTTTTGGGGCAAAAATAGACAAATCTTGACTTGTAATTGGGGTTGGGATGCTCTTATTGGTACAATATGCACTTAGGCGGTTTCCAAGAAAGAATTTACCAATCTTCCTTATAATTCCCCCTTTGTGTTTTGGGGGGTTGGGGGGGATCATGCAGGTATATTTATTATTAGAAATCACCTTAGTCCTATTATTAGGTAATATAAATTATATGAGTCGTGCCAATAAAGTAGTTTTAGCTTATTCTGGAGGAGTTGACACCTCCGTTTGTATTCCTTATCTCATGAATGAATGGGGGGTAAAAGAAGTTATAACCCTAGCTGCGGATTTAGGGCAGGGAGAAGAATTAGCACCAATTCAAGCAAAAGCCATCAAGTGTGGTGCTGTGGAGTCTTTGGTAGAAAATGCAACAGAGGAATTTGTTACTGATTATGCCTTCCGTGCCATTAAAGCTAATGCGTTGTATGAAAATCGTTATCCCCTTTCTACTGCTTTAGCTCGTCCTTTAATTGCTAAATTATTAGTGGAAGCGGCTGAAAAATACGGTGCGGATGCCGTTGCCCACGGTTGCACAGGAAAAGGAAATGATCAGGTAAGATTTGATCTAGGTATTACTGCTTTAAATCCTAACTTGAAAATTCTTGCCCCTGCTAGAGAATGGGGTATGAGTCGAGAAGAAACCATTGCCTACGGCGAAAAATTCGGGATTGAATCTCCCGTCAAAAAATCTTCCCCCTATAGCATCGATCGCAACTTATTAGGACGTAGTATAGAAGCAGGACCTTTAGAAGATCCTATGACTGAACCTCCAGAGGAAATCTATGCTTTAACTAAATCTATCATGGATGCTCCTAATGAGCCCGAATATGTAGAAATTACTTTTGAAAAGGGGATTCCTGTAGCGTTAGATGGAGAAGGCTTATCTCCTGTGGCTTTAATCACCAAATTAAATGAAATTGCAGGGAATCATGGGGTAGGAAGACTAGACATGATCGAAAATAGAGTTGTGGGCATTAAATCAAGAGAAATTTATGAAGCACCAGCTTTATTAGTCTTAATTAAAGCTCATGAAGATTTAGAAAGCCTAACTTTAACTAGCGATGTCACCCATTACAAACGCTCACAGGTTGACTTGATGTACACCCGTTTAGTTTATGAAGGTTTATGGTATAGTCCTCTTAAAACTGCTTTAGATGCGTTTATTGATCAAACTCAAGAAAGAGTAAGCGGTGTCATCAGAGTCAGATTCTTTAAAGGTAATGCTACCATTGTCGGCAGAAAATCCGATTATTCTCTTTATAGTTCTGATTTGTCCACCTATAGTAGTGACGACAAATTTGATCATAAAGCCGCCGAAGGATTTATCTATATCTGGGGATTATCTTCCCGTGTTTGGGCAGAAAAAACTCGACTTTAACACAGATTAGGAGTAAGGAGTAAGGAGTTTCCTAATTCCTAATTCCTAATTCCTAAGAGTCATCCATAAAAATAATAGACATCTCCAAGAACTAAAAATAAAATCAATATTAAGAATGACTCCTATTAATCTTGAGAATCAGATCTTGTTCCCGTAGAATCTTGATCATCAGATTTGGAATTGTTATTACGATTAAATCCCTTATTACGAGAAGAATAGCGAGAAAATTTCTTCCGAAACTGACGGGCATAAGCTCTATTACGTTCTGCTTTTTCTTTTTTCGGATTACGACGTTTGGACATTATTACCTCATATATAAATGAACAATGCTTCCGAATACCAACAAGTAAGAGATAAACTCACCTCAGTAATCGAAAGCACGGAAAAATTATTTTTAAATGATTGTCTGATTTGTTCAAACAATTAGATTAAAAGCGTTGGGAAAAACGCTCTTTTCTTTGACCACGATTGAAGGAATCTCTTTTTTCACGGGGTTTAGCTTTATTAACTCGGAGTTCACGCTTCATCCATTCTGCACCATCGAGAGCATCGATCGCGCTTTCTTCTTGATTGTCGTTCTCCATTTCTACAAAAGCGAAGCCTCTCATACGACCGGTTTCACGGTCTGTGGGAATATGAACTCGGCTAACAGTTCCATACTCTGCGAAAACTTCCATCAGATCTTCCGATGTAACCTCGTAGGGGAGATTTCCTACATATATTGACATAACTTGAATGATTCTATTCTAATTGAACTTTGTAGAGAGCGAAGATCTGGGAAATTTGTCTGCAATACTTTAATAGTCGATTCTATCAATACTAAAAACAAACGCTGTCACTCAATCTTTATTCTCAAGTCTCATTATAACACTTTTTTTTCTATTGGAACAAAAAATTAAAAAAAATTGCTCATGATCCTGAAAAGATAACTTGTTTTATGATTAATATGGAAATTAAGTTCACCCAATAAATTGAATCAAAATCATGAGTAAATTACGCAACATCCTGATTGGTGCAGGAATTGTCGCCGTTGGTGCTGTGGGAGTAAAAAAAACTGTTGATTACTTCCAAAATAAAAAACAACAAGAAGCATTACCCGAAGTACCCGACGATGCAGAAATTTCCAATCCTGAAGAAGAAGTTGCCTTTGCTGTTGTCGAGCCTCAATCCGTACAAGAGTTTCTTGATAAAACCTTTGGCAATGTGGGACGGTACAAGCCCGATCGCACCCCTAAAGTGTTTGAATACCAAGATAAACAGTATATGGTAATTTGGGCTTATGATCAAGAAAAATCCAAAAATCAAATGCTCGTTTTCCAATATACTGACAGTGGAAGACAGATGATTGCTAGTGTCGGCTATACCGATTCTGTTACAGACTACAATTTAAAAATGGGAAATACTCCCTTTGCTGTTGAAGTCAATGGGCAAAAATTACAATCAGGAGAAGGTGAAACTTCAGGCACAAAAGAAGTGGATTTTGTCTTAGCTTAATTAGACTCTCTGACTTTAAAAAGAAATATTTTGAAGCAATAAAGTTTGAGTTGTCCAAGTTGGACATCCACACCTAAAAAAATCATAATCTTCCGTCCAAATTGAAGCTGGTAACGCTAAAGACAAAGCAACTGTCTCCCAATCATCGGGATCTCTAGGAATACGTTTTCTAGCTTCTTTTTCAAAAGATTGATAATAAGATAAAGGAATCGTCGTTATTTTTTGATCAATTAAAATCAAAGCGGTTTCTAAATGTAATTGACCCAATTTTTCCGTTAAATCAGTTCTATTTACTATAAATTTAATTCGCTTTTTTAACTCGTATTCAACTTCATTTCTCATCTTTTCGGCTAAAAACAAGTTTAGCAAATCTAAACTAATCAAATCTCTTCCTCGTTTTCTCAGAAGCTCAGAGACTAAGATATTTGTATCAACCACTAAACGCATGATTCCTCTTTTATACTCATAAACATTGATATATACTCATCTTCCGTCATACCTGTTTCAGCTAATACTTTTTCCATAACAGTATCTAATTCTTCTTTCGCTAATCTCACTTTTTCATGATCAATAACGGGATAGTAATAACCCACTAATTTTCCATTATGCTCAATAGAAATAGGTTCTATTTGGGTTAACAACGCTTCCTTTTTTAACTCAGCTAATTTAATATTTTTCATATTTATTAATAGTAATGGTAATTTTTTATGTCAATGGGGATCAGAAGCCTTCTTTTCGGCTATTCCCACTAATTTTGAACTAGAGCAGATATTCGTTATCCTAAACTAATTATCCTAATTTTTTCTAATTCTATATTTCCTAATGGTGTCATTACTTTTCCTCTAAATATTTACCTTTCCATTATCCTCATTTTTAGTCTTTTTGCAAAATGGGGATGCCTCTCATTGAAGCGATCAAAAGTTATTTTTACCATAGGAGTTATAATCATTAAAGGAATAGAATCAAAGATCAACAAAGAATAGATGGAGGTTATCAATTTCTATGGCAACTCAAGTTATTCAAAAACCAGCTACTAAAGCCGATAATCAAAAGAAACATCACCCCGGCTATCGTGTTTTATTGCATAATGATAGTTTTAATACAATGGAGTATGTGGTAGAAACATTAATGGAAACCGTTGGTATAAATGAACCTCAAGCGGTTAGCGTGATGATGGAAGCCCATACTACTGGTGTCGGTTTAGTTACGGTTTGTGCTTTGGAACACGCTGAGTTTTATTGTGAAAGTTTGAAAAGTAAGGGTTTGACTAGCACGATCGAACCTGCGGAATGATATATTATTACTACTTTATTTATATTAATTATTAATTGTCATAATTTTGCGTTTATCTGACTTAAAAAATTATCCCATAGCAGTAAGGTTAGGATTTTTTGTCTTAGCCTTACTCTTTGTTTGGCTTCCTTTTTTACTCACTACTTATTATTTTCTGGGGGCAAAAGATCCGAATTTAACAACTATTATCACTATGGCAATTTTATTTGTCATTTTCTTATTTTTAGTTAAATTTTGGGGGCAATTTGTCTATGATAAACAGAATATTTTTAAAAGCTATGGTTTAGTTTTTTCCAGTACTAACTTTTACTTTTTAAGCAAAGGTTTAGTTATTGGTTTCATTTCTAATTGGCTCTTATTTGGGGTAGAATCTTTATTCGGTTGGGTAAGTTTTCAATCTCCGTCTTTACCTTTATCTCAACTTTTAACAGAAGGATTTATCAGTGCTATAGGTATCGGTTTAGCAGAAGAATTATTCTTTCGAGGCTTTTTATTATGGGAATTAGAAAGAGATTTTTCCTTGACTTTTTCTGCTAGTTTAAACGCCTTTATTTTTGCTTTTTTACACTTTATAAAACCCTTACCGGAAGTTATCCGCACCAGTGTTACTTTTCCTGCTTTAGTGATTTTAGGCTATATTTTAATCTTAGGGAAGCGATCGCACCTTAATTTATTAGGAATTAGCATCGGTATTCATAGCGGTTTAGTCTGGGGATATTATATTATTAACGTGGGTCAGATGGTAAAATATCATGACTTAGTGCCACAATGGGTGACAGGCATTGATCAAAATCCGATCGCAGGAATTATGGGCATTAGTTTTTTATTAATACTATTATATAGCCTCAAAATTGATGAAAAATTGAGAAATAAAAGTGAAAAATAATGTTAATATAAGATAATTTACAAACAAATAGAAATAATAATAAGTATTTTTGTCAAGGTTTAAATAATGTCTATAATCAAAAAAAGTTTATTAATTTTTAGTGTAATTACTGCTCCTTTTATTATTCCAGAAATAGCAGTTAATGCCCAAAATGAAACCAAGAGTTTAAATCAATGGTGTGAAGAAAAATCCCTCTCTCCTGAAATAGAAAAAACCATTAATGCCATGATTAAGGCTTTAATCAAATATTCGATTTAACCCCCCTAGCAAAATTAACGGAATTAGAGGAACTTTCTCTTAATAATAATAATATCAGCGAGACAGGAATTAAATCTTTATGGAATTTAGAAAAATTAGAAAGAGTTTACCTTCACAGAAATCCGGTTGCTCGTCAATTTTGCCCTACCAATACAGATAGTTTGTGTTTTATTGGCAATAGATAACTATAATAGGTTCGGTGTTTTTTCAGAAATTCTTAAGGCTCTTCTACAGTAGTTATGACAAATTATTAGAAAATAATTGCTATAAACCT
>CAYPDC010000110.1:0-14005 GCA_964409355.1 uncultured Cyanobacterium sp. | reverse complement strand
TGAGTTTATTCTCCATAATATTAAATTAGAATGTTCTTCATAAGAACTATTCTTAGGCATTGTAACATATTATTTTGATTTCCCTTTTGCTTAATCAAGGCGATCGATTCTTGGAACTTATTTTTTCTTATGCACATTTAGTGATTTTTGTCAATGCGTAACTCCCAGTCTTTTTTTGTTGGGTTACACTAACCCAACCTACGAATCAGAAAAATGTTTCAGGGCGACTGAAACAAAAAATATACAGATATTCTGTACACTAGAGATATTATTTGTATTTGTGTTTTGTGCCGTATTTTCAGTTAGTGAATGGTTATACTAAACACTAACTCAACGGCTTTTTTCTCTCATTAATTCCCTAAACTCTAATTAACGAATGTTAGTAGTAATGGCTTTAGCCTTTATTTATCAAGGTTAGGAGTTATGTACTTGTATCAAAAATCAATGCTTTGGGATTCTTCGCGCTTCCTCTCCCCTCATCCCCCCCTCTCCCCTCATCACCCCCTCATCACCTCATCACCTCCTCTCCCCTCATTTCCTTCATTATTTTTTATTAGCTGCGATCGCCAATCCAGCCCCTTTTACCTGTCTCAATTCATCCATCACGGCGACAACTATACCATGATTTACCTTTTCATCAGCGTTAATAATTACCATGCCTTGCTGATTATCGGGGATTAATTTTGTTACCGCACCCTGTAAACTATCTACTTGAATGGGTTGTTTGTTGAGGAAAATTTTGCCGTCAGGTTGAATGGTGACATTAATTTGAGCAACCTTTTGAGATTCGGTAGTAGTTGCTGAAGGTAAATTAACAGGTAATCCTTCCGATCGAATCAAAGAAATACTGGATATAATAAAAAATGCCAAAATAGAGAAAATAGCGTCAATCATTGGCACTATATTAATCTCTCCTTGCACTTCGGTTTCTTCATGTATTCGCATAAACTCCCTCTCTTTTTTCATAGAAACGACGATATAACAACTCTAATTGCCCTGCATACTCTTGAATTAAGGCAATTTGACGCAGATAAAATGAGCGAAACATATTAGCAAACATCAAAGTCACGATCGCAACTACTAAACCCATTACCGTAGAAACTAAGGCTTCACTGATACCTCCTGTCACCCCGGCGGTGTTTGTGCCTCCGGCATTACCTAACTCAAGGGAAGCAAAGGATTGAATTAACCCTAAAATCGTACCAAGTAATCCTAACAAGGGTGCAACAGTAATAACTGTTTGAAAAAAAGTGTTAAATCTTTTCAACAAGGGTAACTCTGCTTGGGTAGCAGTTTCTAATGCTAAACGAAATTTTATTGCATTAGGATTTTCTAATTCGAGGGATTCCAAAAAGATTCTAGCGATGGGTAAATCAAGATTTTTTCTTAATTTATTGATTGCTGTTACACAATCTGATGGATAAATTCTCAATACTTCTTTAACTAAAACCCTTTCCCTTGACTTAATTCTCATCCAAAACCAAAAACGCTCTATAATTAGAGCAATGGTGATGATAGAAAAAACTAGCAAGGGAATTGAGACGATCCCCCCCGCCTGTAATAGTTTGATAGTTGACATTTTTTGCTAAAAGTAGTTGCAAATAATTATTAATTAATCTAAGATTCTAATATAACAAAGTTTCGCATTTAATGCAAAGTAATAGCAATAACTCTGATAATCCTCAATTTTAGAACAGTTCTGCCAAGATGAAACAGCTAATCGCTCAACAAGTAACCCTCGGTTATCAAAAGAAAAATATTATTAACAATTTGAGTTTAGAAATACCTAGGGGGGAGATAACGATTCTGATTGGTAGTAACGGATGCGGCAAATCCACTTTACTCAAGGGATTAGGGCGTATTATTCCTCAAAAACAAGGAAGTATTTATTTAGATGGTAAGTTAATTCATCAAGTGCCGAATAAAATTGTGGCGCAAAAATTGGGTATTCTTCCTCAAAATCCCACCGCACCAGAAGGTTTAACCGTTAAAGATTTAGTCGCCCAAGGGCGTTATCCCCATCAAACATGGTGGCAACAATGGACATTGGCAGATGAAAAATTCGTAACTCAAGCCTTGGAAATTACTGATATGATAGAGCTGGCCGATCGAGAATTAGATACATTATCAGGAGGGCAAAGACAAAGGGCATGGATTGCTATGACTTTGGCACAAAATACTGAAATATTACTTTTAGATGAACCTACTACATTTTTAGACTTAGCTCATCAAATAGAAGTTTTGGATTTATTGACACAATTAAACCATGAATTTGCCCGAACCATCGTGATTGTCTTGCATGAATTAAATCAAGCCGCCCGTTATGCTGATTATTTAATAGCCATGAAAGATGGTTATATTTATGCTCACGGAACACCACAAGAGGTAATGACACCGAAAATTATCGAAGACGTTTTTAACTTGTCTTGTCAGATTATATCAGATCCTATTAGTAATACTCCCCTTTGTATTCCTATTAGCAAGAAAATATATAGCAATGCCAAGGGAAGATAATTTGAATATAATCGAAGAAATCAAAAAAATTGAACACTCAAAAATTAAGGATTATGGCAAAAGCAATTTGGAATGGTGTAGTCATTGCCGAAAGTGATAACTGTGAAATTGTTGAAGGAAATAACTATTTTCCTCCCGATAGTATCAAATCCGAATATTTTATCCCCACTGATACCCATACAACTTGTGGCTGGAAAGGAGAGGCTAGTTACTACACAGTAACAGTCAATGGGGAAGAAAACAAAGATGCCGCTTGGTATTACCCTAATCCCAAAGAAAAAGCCGCCAATATCAAAGGTTATGTTGCTTTTTGGCGCGGTGTCAAAGTAGAAAAATAATTATCCGTAGGTTGGGTTGAGGAAACGAAACCCAACATCCATCGCTACAAATATCATTAATAATCATCTAAGTAGATATGACTTATCAGGGAAATCAGAGTTCAACATCATTTAATCTCATTCATTGGTTAGAATATCATTGGGCAACCCCGGCTTATGGCGGATGGGTATTGATTGGTATTGCTTTGAGCTTTTTTGGGGCGGCAACCAATACCATGGCAGGATGGCTTTATGTTTTGAGTGGGATGTTACTCTCCCTTTTAGGTTTAAATTGGATAGTTGCCATCAACACCCTTAAAAAATTGCAAGTCAAGCGTTTGCCCATTAATGCGGTTAATGCAGGAGATGAATTAACCCTTTCTTTAATCTTGAATAATCCCACCGACAAAAACAAAACCTTAATTTTACTCAAGGACGAAATTCCCCATTCCTTAGGTAAACCCATAAAACACACTATAGAGGCAATTCTCCCTAAGCAAGAAATGACTTTAACCGCTTATGTGCAAACTAAAACCAGAGGTATTTATCAATGGGAAAATGTCACTGTGCAAACGGCGGCACCTTTTGGGCTATTTTATTGTAGCCGTTATCGTCCAGTTCACACAAGTGCGATCGTCTATCCCCAAATTTTAACCCTACAAAGTTGCCCTTTGGTGGACAATTTAGGCAAGGAAGAAGCGAGAAAAAGAGAAAGTAATCAGATTTACTATAACGCCACCGAAGGAGTAACAAAGGCTTTAAGACAGTATCGATACGGAGATCCGATTCGGTTAATACATTGGCGCACAAGTGCCCGTTTTGGGGATTTACAAGTTAGGGAATTAGAGACTATCACTGGGGGAGAAGAAATTACCATTTGTCTGGATAATTCGGGGGAATGGGTAAAAGAAGATTTTGAAAATGCAGTGATTGCGGTGGCTTCTATGTATTGTTATGCCAGTCGTCAACAGTTAGAAGTAAAAGTATGGATAGGAGATGTGGGTTTGATTCACGGTAGAAAAGTAATCCTTGAAGCCTTAGCCGAAGTCGATTATGGGGGAAAAATTACCGCCGATATGCCCACATTACCTTTAATATGGGTATCCAACAAAAGTCAATTTTTCAACTCTTTACCTTCTGGTAGTCGTTACTTTTGCTTGGGGGAAGATATTATTGTCAATTCATCCCTCAAAGGTATTGTCTATCATTCAGAAAATAATCTTCTTAGCCAGTTACAACATCCTCTAAGTTAATTTGTATTAAGCTAAAATTCTTTTTCCAAAATCCGCCATGAAGCGGCAATCACTTTGGAGTCAAGGCTGAGTCTATTGATAATTTGTTCAATTAGTTGATCATTATTGACTTTGCTAATTATTTCTACCTCGATTTTCACTTTTTCGTTGTGATCTTTTTGCTCGAAACATTCCCGATACATCGATCGCATTTTGATGGTTTTTTCACTGTGTAACGAGTCTAGTAATAAAGCCCTGATGTGAGGTTCATCTTCTACGACACAGGTTACACTGCATTGATAGAATAGATATATTTCCGTATTGTTTAAGGGTTGTTGATTAATTAATTCTCCCAAAGGTAGTAGGATTAGGTGAGCGATTAAAACTGCGATCGCACCTAGAAAAGCCTGATGAAGAAAACCGGAGCCACACAAAGTTCCAATTGCTGCCGCACACCATAGAGTGGCCGCCGTATTCAAACCTCGCACATTTAAACCTTCTCGAAGGATGACTCCTCCAGCTAAAAACCCAATACCTGACACCACTTGGGCAGAAATTCTCGAAGGACTATTATCACCTTCAATTAAAACAGATAACATCACAAATAAACAAGCCCCTACTGCTACCAAAGTGTTGGTTAACAATCCCGCCATTCGTTGTCGCCACTGACGCTCAAAACCCAACGCTGAACCCAGAAGGAAAGCAACTATCAGACGAATGATAAACTCAAAATTGGTCATTTATGTAATTAAGAATGTAGAATTAAATATAGCATTTGCCCCTTTCTCCCTTTCCTCATGCTTCCTTACTCATTACTTATTCCTCAGCCACCAAGTTGCGATCGCGCTTAAAACACCAAGTAAGGGTATAATCAAAAGGGCTAACCATGAGATTAAATTAGCCTGTAAAGGAGAAAGATTGAGACGGCGATTAACTGCTTCTTTGGGGCGGATTGAGAGATTTTGGGCATCTTCATTGGCTAACCATGCAATACTATTAAGAAAAAAATCACCGTTGAGTTGTTGAGAAAACCAGCCATCAGTAGCAAAATTAGAATTACCAATCACAACAACTCTCGTTTCTGGTGATGCCTGTCTTTGATTATTGGTAGTAACCGAGGGAGAAGGGGTTTTCATCCTAGGCGGTATCGGTAAGCCTGTTTCTCCTGTCATGGGAGATGACTCATTTTCTGTTGTTTGATTGCTGTTGTTTTCCACTGGAGGAGGGGAAGGAGAATTATTAGCAGTAATTTCATTTTCTCTACTTAAGGCAACCCCAATATTTAAAGGTCCTTGTAAGTCTTTTGTGGGGTCAAATTCTACGGTTTCTCCCTCTAGGTTACTCTCACCCCAAGATTGATTATTGGTAATTAATAAAGGAGTGGTTGTAATTTTTTCTTTTTCCTCTGTTATAATGGGTCTTGCCCAAGGAAAAATCGTTAACCCGTTGTTAAAATCTTTAGTTATGGGATGTTGACCATATTCTGTTATGATACTGATAGAAGGTCCAAAACCTAACATTTCTCCAGCACCTGAAGAATCTACCACCAATCGATTATCAAAAGCTACTCCCCATTCTTTTAATATCGATTCCACACTCGGAGGAGTTAACGCATTATACATCACCATCAGGTTTCCTCCTCTTTCTAAATATTGTTTAATGGTGTTTATCTCCCCTGCTAATAATTCCCTTTCGCCACTACTTACCATTAACACCTCCGCATCAGGGGGAATTAAAGGAGAGTTACCTAAGTTGAGAGGATTGACTATATATCCTATATCCTGCAAACTTTTCACTGCTTGAGAAAAACTGCTTTGCCCCTGATTTTCGATGTATGCCTCTCCATGTCCTTGTATAATATACACTACTGCTTGATTATCTCTTTGTACCTTGACAATGGCATTGGTTAATTTATCTTCTGTTAATCGACTCTCAGGAGAAATTGTTTGTACTAATTGGGCGCGATCGCGCCATTCTAAATAAACATCGCCGATACGATTAACTTGAAATTTTTGAGTTAAATTAAGGTTGACTTGCGGATCAACAAATTCAAAGGAAAATAGGGGATTGTAACGGGCATAATTTGTTAATAATTGACGATCAAAATTGTTAGGTTGAGAGTCAAAAATATATATATTTAAAGGCTCTTGTAAATTTTTTACTACTTCTTGAGTTTGAGAAGAAAGAGTATAAAGTTTATTTTCTGTTAAATCGATTTTAAAAGAATATTTAATGGCTAAAAAGTTGATTAATATTAATATTAATAGGACAGAAAAAGTCGAAATAAGTGCATTTGTGGTTACTTCTGCCCTACGCAGTGACCAATTATTACTCCTTTTTAAGAGTATAATGGTAACTCCACTAATTATTAGGCAGATTCCCAGAAATAATCCGCCCATAATCATATTAGACCACATTCCCCCTGACAGTGCAATGACACTTGCTATGGCGATTAGGAGAATACCGAAACAAAGACAAATAATATCTAGTCTTACCTTTCCCATTCAAATAAGTAATAATATTTAAAATATTTAAAGTTATTATTATTCTATAATAATAGATAGACAAAAAAATAAAATCTTAGTGGTTTTTCTCACAAAAAAATGTCCCTAATTTTAGTTATTGATGATGATCCAACTGTCAGAATTTTATTAAAAAGAGCTTTTGCTTCTAGTGGTTATAATGTACAATTAGCCGAAGATGGATTAGAGGGGCTACAATTAGCTGAAAAATATAAACCTGCTTTAATTATTTGTGATTGGTTAATGCCCAAATTATCTGGTTTAGAAGTCTGCCAATATGTGAAAAAGAATCCCACTTTAACCACTACTTTTTTTGTGCTGATGACTTCTAGAGTTGCCGTGGAAGACAGAGTAAAAGGATTAGATGTTGGGGCGGATGACTTTATTTGTAAACCAATAGATTTACAAGAGTTAAAAGCAAGGGTAAGGGCAGGTTTAAGACTACATCAATTAAGCAAAGATTTGGAGAATCAAAAACAACTCTTAGAAACGGAATTAAGTGAAGCCGCCGAATATGTTGCTTCTCTTTTGCCTGATTTTTTAACCAGTGAAAAAGTTACTATTACTTATCATTTTATCCCCTCTTTGCATTTAGGCGGTGATATTTTTGATTACTTTTTTTTAGATGATAAACACTTAGTCTTTTACTTACTAGACGTTTCAGGACATGGTTTAAAAGCGGCATTACCATCAATTTCTATTTTAAATTTATTACGTTCTCGCAGTTTAGGTATCATTAATTATTATTCCCCTAGCGAAGTTTTATATCATCTTAATAATAACTTTCAAATGACAGATAAAAATGATAAATATTTTACAATTTGGTATGGAGTATTAAATCTAAATAACGGTGATTTAACTTATAGTAGTGCAGGTCATCCTCCTTGTATTTTATTATGGAAAAATCTCCTAAAAAATAATTTTCCTACCAGTTTAAAAACTCAAGGTTTACCTATTGGAATGTTCCCTAATCTTACCTATCAAGATAATTTAATTAATATAGGTAATTCGGCTAATTTATATTTATTTAGTGATGGTATTTATGAAGTTAAAAACACAGAGGGGAAAATCTTAGGTTTAGAAAATTTCATTCAATTATTGTCGGAATCAAAAAATGATTTAAAACCAATTTTAGATTTTTTAAGAAACTATCACAATTCTTCTTATTTTCTTGATGATTTATCTATCATGCACTTAAAATACGAGGTGGTGATTTAGGTTCACTCTATTTTTGCTTAAATTATCATCATCAACAATACTCTAAAATTACATTTTTCTGATTTTCCCTTAATAGTTGAACTAACTCCTCTATTAAACTACGGCGAATAGAAATATTTTTCGGTAATAAAGGATTTTGATAAAATTCATTAATCTGTTGCCCGACTAAAAAATAAATAGAATCAGCCTCTAAAATTTCCCTTGCTAATAATACCGCACTGTTGCGAGTAGTAGATAATCTATTTACGTCAAATTTACAATTTTTTAATAATTCTTTGGCTTTAGAAATAGTCAAAATTCCTTCTGTAACTAAGTCAATTTCGTTTAATTTCCCAATCGGCGGTAATTCTTTCGTCATAGTGGCAATATCTATATCAATGGTTTCCGCCATGTAATTAGCCACAATGTTACCAGTTGTACCGCCACAAATCACTTTTCGCCCCGAAAAGGATAATAATTGTTCTGCATATTCTTCATCTTTGCTAGGATCTAAAGGAGGTCCTGTGAAAATCATTAATGGTTTAGGTTTGCGTACATATACCCCCACAAAAGTGGCATCATCACCGATATGATTACAGTAAAGTTTTTTGGTTTCTTGAATAACCTGTTCAATAATTTTACGGGAATTGGCCGCTTTGATGAGGAAAATTGTTTCTAAAAATTTGGCAATGTTTTCCCAACCCCAACCAAAATTCATAGTATGCCCTAATCCAGCATATAAGATTCCGTCACTAATTGCCCCTAAAAAATCACCTCTTTCCAATACTCCTTGGTAGTAATTAATTTTTTTATCCAAAATAACTTCTGTTGTCGCTTTTAATTCTTCACATTTTCCTTTTTTCAGCAAAAAAATTGGCGGATTATCAAAGTTAATTACTTCAAATTTATTGTTATCATGGTTAATAGTAATTATCGTAAAAGTAGCATAAGCAATTTTACGCATTTGACAAATAGGAAGTGTGCCAATAATAGTTTGAATTACTTCTGTTAGAGGTAAATCTGCATCCAACATTGTAATTAGCATTTCAGTGGTGAGGGTGGCGAGAATATTGGCTTTAACTCCACTTCCTAAGCCGTCTGATAAGACTATGGTACTTTTATGCTCCCCTTTGGTAAATTTTACTTGATCTCCACACAGTTCTTCTTTATGTTTATTTAAGCTGTAGTAGTAAATATCAAAAAAGTTATCTTCATTCATTATTTTTACTGATTTTCTTATGGGAAATTCTTTGATTGAATAATTAACATTTAACAAACTAAACCTGACACCTACCTAAATTAAATGTTTTTGAATCTAACTGAAGTTTTATCTATTATTAAATAGTTGTAATAACTTAAATAAATTGACTTTAGTTTCGGCGGTTGTTTCTCCCAGTAAACCTGCTATTTCTTGGGCTACTTTCATTTGATTATTAACAACAGTATTTACTTGTTTAATCATTTCTTCCTCCATTTTAGTTAATTCTTTTTTTCGATTAATTTCGGCGGTTAAATCAATCATTATGCAGAGAATCAAGTCTTTTTCTTCGATGGGATAAATAAATTCTCTGACAAATATTTCTGGTTTGGGGTATTCTCTAATTTCATTTTCTATATTTTTTTTGTCTTTCCATGCGGTTTGTAAATGTTCTATATTGCCTAATATATTAATAGCTAATTCTCCTTTTATGGCACAGCTTTCTAGTTTAAATAGGGTGCAAAAGGCGGGGTTAACTAATTGGATTTCTAGGGCAGAATTTACTGCAATCAAAGCATTTGGATGATATTCCCATGCTAATTTATAGAGATAATTATGATTGTTTTCTAACATTATTTCTCGTTACTTTTAAAGAAAAATTATTTTTTAATAGTGGTAGATATTTTTAAATTTTAAAAATGTTTGAATTATTTATTTTTCATCGTTTTATCTAATCATTGGCAGAATTTCATGGATAAATTTTTCTTCTAAATTCTGAGGACTAATATTAACAAATAGATGGTCTTTGAATTTCATAACAATACCTGAACTACAAGTTTCTAAACAAAAACACCCTTTTAATTCTACTGTTTGATCTATTTCATATTCGTTCATTAGTGCTTGTAATTTTGGTAAAACTTCATAAACCCCTAGTTGATGACAAGCTGAACCCATACATAAAAATAAGTTTTCTTTGAGCATTTTTCCATTTTTTATACTTTTAATTATTTTTAATTACTAAGAATTTTTGCACTAAAAAATAAGTAATAAATCGTGGTTAACCTTTGACAAGCTAATCCTAAATTGATTATAATGATTTTTCTTTAACACTACGCAGATCTTAATCTTTTTATTGCCCTGCTACTTATCGTCCTGATGTATTTTTGTTTCTCACAAGTGACTGCCCTAAACGTGTTGGTTGCTGATAAACCTTTTTGAGAGTATTAATATCCCGTGGGGAAATGTTGGGAATTTCTCGACTGTGGGCATAATACATTATATCCGATGGGTTATCACTATGTCCCCAAATACCTAAAGCATGACCCATTTCGTGGCTAACATTACTAATTAAATATTCCAAGGTTTGATGAGGGCTAACTTCGATCTCCATTTTATGTTTTAATTTAGGGGGGTTATCTTCCGTCTGGTAAAAACTAACCCTTGTGGTTGCGGCACGGTTTCTCGGAAGGTTATATAATCCTGTTTCTGGATCTATTTCGGCTTTGATAGCTGGAGGTTGACGGGTGATAATTATATCCGCTTCTGACTGATCCTCTACAGTAGTCATCTTTATGTAAGTAAGCCAAGGTGCGATCGCATCTTTGACAGCTTGTTGCCACCGTTGAAATGCCTGTAACCCAGAGGGGGATAAATCAGAGTCAGGAGACTGGGTATAGATTTTAACGGGGAAATCATACCAAATTAAAGCACCGGCAGGATGAGAGTCGAGTTGATTAAAATAATCTTCTTGATTTTCCCCATGCCAATTTTCTAAGGTTTCAGGAAGGGGATAATATCTCAAAGCAGGAAGCATAGAATTTTCCTCTTGACTCAGGCTAGGAATCCCTAAGTTAAGAATAAGAAAAATGATCAAAAATATCCTTAAGATCAATTTAGATACAATTTTCATTCCACTATTTGTGTTAAGGAAGGATAAGGTTTACCGTTTGCCCGAAATGCGATCGCAGCTTTGGGATATGCCCATTCAAAAATCATCTTCTCATAAGTTTCTAAAGGTATCCTTAATTGTTCATAATAGCCTTTTTCTTGTCTTTGTCTTTGGGCTTCAAATAAAATAATCCCCGTAGCAACCGCCACATTCAATGATTGTGTCATCCCCATCATAGGAATACTGATATGATAGTCCGCATTGTCTAATCCTTCTTGACTAATGCCTTTTTTCTCAGAACCCACCACAAAGGCACTGGGTTTGGTATAATCTAGGGTACGATAATTTAAGGTGCGATCGCCCAAATGAGTAGCATAGATAGTAAACCCTCTTTGTCGTAAGTAATTAATGCCAGTGACAATATCAGAATGATGAGTTTCAGTTAACCAACATTGCGCCCCGGCGGTAATTTTCTTGACTAAGTATATATCTTTTTCCTGATTACTAACTAAATGAACTTCCATCATGCCAACAGCTTCACAACTGCGTATAATAGCAGACAAATTACGCACATTATTAACATTATCAGTAATTAAGGTTAAATCTGGTTGTTTTTGCTTGAGTATTTGTTTGATTTTTTCTAGTCGCCGATAATTCACTTGATTTTAAATATTATTCATACTTTTTTTAGTTTAAGGGATTTTTACTTTAATGATGAAGATATGAGATAATTAACTATTGTTAACAAAAATTATGAAGCAATTATTATTTTTCGTGGATAAAAATCGCACTGTTTCCGACACTAAAAGAAGTTTTTATCAACATCATCAACGCCCCATTAACTCTATCTATCGTCGTGTCGTAGAAGAATTAATGGTAGAAATGCACTTATTAGCCGTTAATGTTGATTTTCGTCCAGATCCCCTCTATTATTTAGGAGTATATCAAAGTTTTAATCAATTCATGGAGGGTTATAAACCCGAAGCCCATAAAGAATCAATCTTTAACGCCCTTTGCCAATGCGTTGAAGGCAATGCCCAAGAATATACAGAAAAATCTCAAACCCTTCTCCATTTTATTCAAGGAAAATCTAGCCAAGAAATTCTCCACTGGTTACTCAATCCTTCCGGGGGGGGTAATTTAGAAGGAGTTGCTTCCCTTTGGCGTAGTAATTTAGAAAACCCAAATTTTAAATATAGTCGTTTATTTGCCATTGGTTTCTATACTTTAATGGAAAAAGGCGACGGGGATTTTATCAAAGATGAAAATAAATTTGCTGAATTTATTAAACCCCTCACAGAAAAATTACAATTACCCGTAGAAAAACTCAAAAAAGACTTAGATTTATACCGTAGTAATATTGACAAAATGAATCAAATGTTAAGTGTGATGGCGGATGTTTTGGAAGCAGAGAAGAAGAAAAAACAACAATAAGAATCAAGTAATGAGTAACGAGTAATGTAGGGGTTGAATATATTCAACCCGTAGGCAGTGGGGAGAATCGGAGGCATGGGAAGTATGGGGAGATGGGGAAGAAAACCTAACACCTCATTAATTGTTCATTGTACATTATTAATTGTTAATTAGTATGTTAGATCTTAAAAAAATTAGGGAAAATCCCACAGAAATTTTAGCACAATTACACAAACGTAGCCCTGATTATGAATTACAATCTATCCTCGATTTAGATAGTAAACAAAGAGAAATTCAAAATATTAGGACTGAATTACAAGCCCGTAGCAACGAAATAGGCAAGTTAATAGGGCAAAAAATTAGAGAAGGGGCAAATCCGCAAAGTGAGGAGATTATTACCCTTAAACAAGAGGGAAATGATCTAAAAACCAAATTAGCAGATTTAGAACCCCAAGAAAGAGAATTAAAAGCGAATATTGACGCTTTATTGTTAGAATTACCTAATTTACCTAGTGATAGCACTCCTGTCGGCAAAAATGAAAGCGAAAATGTTGAGTTGAGAAGATGGGGAGATGAGTTTATCCCTGACAATAAAAATATCATTCCTCATGGAGATATTGGGGAAAAATTAGGCATTATTAACTCAGAAAGGGCAGTAAAAGTCGCTCAAAGTCGTTTTGTGGCGTTAATTGGTGCTGGTGCGGCATTGGAAAGGGCATTAATTAATTTTATGTTAGATCAACAAATTGCCGCAGGTTATGTGGAAATTATGCCTCCTGTCTTGGTTAACAGTGAAACCTTGCAAGGTACAGGGCAATTACCAAAATTTGCCGAAGAAAGTTTCAAGTGTGATAAGGATGATTTATGGTTAACTCCCACTGCGGAAGTGCCTGTAACTAATTTCTATCGTCAGGAAATTCTTGATTTAGAGACTTTACCTATTTATCATTGTGCTTTTACTCCTTGCTTTAGGCGCGAAGCTGGTAGTTATGGGCGCGATATGCGAGGCTTAATCCGTTTACATCAATTTCATAAGGTGGAGTTGGTAAAAATTGTTCATCCGCAATATAGTGTGGAGGAACATGAGAAAATGGTTAAGGATGCGGAAAGAATTTTAGAGGCTTTAAAATTACCTTATCGAGTCTTGGAGTTATGCACGGGAGATATTGGTTTTAGTGCGGCGAAATGCTATGATTTGGAAGTGTGGATGCCTTCGGCTAATACCTATCGTGAGATTTCTAGTTGTTCTAATTGTCTCGATTTTCAGGCGAGAAGGGCGGATATTCGCTTCAAAGAGAAGGGTAAAAAAGGTACGGAATATGTACACACCCTCAATGGATCTGGTTTAGCGGTGGGGCGCACTATGGCGGCGATTTTGGAAAATTATCAGTTACCTGATGGTAATATTCGTATTCCTGATGTTTTGCAACCCTATCTTAAGAGAGATGTGTTGATAAGTTAGTTTGCTGAAAAAGTTTAATTGTTAAGCTCGGTAAAATTATCTTTAGTTTCTCAAAATCATCCTCAATTATTGATTATATAGACATTATAAATTAACAGTTTTAGGTGATTTCTAATAATAAATATACCTGCTAGATCCCCCCTAGCCCCCTTAATAAGGGGGGGGGAATTATAAAGAAAATTGGTAAATTCTTTCACAGAAACCGCCTTATTTCACCTGAAACCTGACACCTTTTCCTAACCAATAATTTACATACTCAAAG
>CAYPDC010000109.1:0-14089 GCA_964409355.1 uncultured Cyanobacterium sp. | reverse complement strand
ATGGGTTGATCACTTTCATCTTTTAAAATTAGTTTGTTATTACCCACATCGTCTATGACGATCGAACCTCTGGAGTTTTGATAATTTAACTCGAAAGTGTCGTTACCTTCTCCACCCCGTAAAATCGTGCGAGGAGCATTGATAATAAAGGTATCATCACCATTACCGCCGTCCACTTGATTCAAAATACTTTGAGCAGTAAGAACTAATGTATCATTACCTTCTTCTCCATAGATAGCATCTTTAATACCAGTGGTATCATTGGGTTCGATCGCTTCAATATAATCGTTTCCTGCACCACCATAGACAATATCACCCCCTCCTAAAACCGCAATTCGATCGTCCTGTGCCGTACCATAGATAAAGTCGTCATAAACCGTACCAGTATATTCGTTGATACCTTCGGGAAGTTCGGCATACTTACCAATACCCGGATCTTCTTCCGTTTCTGTCAAGACGGCAGAGACTTCGGTTGCCGAAGGATTTTCGCTATCAAAAATCTGTGAAGATACGGCACTATTGATAATATTACCAAATTGATCAACTTCATAAATTTTGGAAGAAAAAGGAGTCGCCGTATTGACTTCCCAAGTACCCGTCTGATTGATAATTGCTTGAGGATTAGAAACCCAAGGATCGGTACTACCACTACGAAATTATCCCAACGCTTCGACTACGCTCAGCGCAGCGCTTAATTTGTCTAAAAATACATAATTTTGGCTCTTCTACAGTCAGTATAATAAAATAAATCTAAAAATCAAGCTAAAAATTATCAAATATGAAAGCATAGGGTGCGATCGCATCTATTAAAAGTATTAGAAAATCGCAGTCATAGGAAATAAGTGCTATAGATTGGGAGAAAAAGTAGTAAAAGAGGTTCTAGAAAGTGATATATTAAATACAGCAAAAAGAAATGGGATAACTCCAAGAGAAATAGAAACTTTATTAAGGGAAAAAGCGGAGGATTTATTAGAAGAGAAACCCAGAGATTTAAAAAGATTAGGAATCGACGAAATAACGAACCTAAAAGGAGGGAAAAACTATCTAGCAGTCTTGGTAGATTTAGACAAAAAAAAACCCATAGCGATATTGGAAAATAGAAGCAAAGAAACCATCTTGTGAATATTTGAAAAGTCTAGGTTTAGAGGTATTAGAGCAAATAAAAGAAGTGAGTATAGATTTGTGGATAGGATATAAAACTTTGATATTAGAATTAATGCCAAATGCACAAATAGTAGCGGATAGATTTCATGTAATGAAACAAATAAATGAAGAATTAGATGCCATGAGAAAAAAGTACAAAAGAGAAGCAGAGAAAATAAAAAATAAAAGGGAAAGAGAGGAAAAATTAGAAGGATTAAAAAATAGTAAATATCTGCTACTAAAGAAGAAAGAAAATCTCAATGATAGAGAAAAAGAGAAATTAGAAGAGATAAAAAAAGTAGCTCCAGAGTTAATAAAAATATATGAAGAAAAAGAGGCGTGGAGGGATATATTTGAAAGTGAAATAACAGGAGACGAGGCATTAGATAAAATAGCAGAATGGATGAAATCAGCACAGAAATATTTACCAGAAAGTTGTAAAACGATAAGGAGGTGGTTAGATGAAATATTAGCTTATTTTGATAACCGAACAAGTCAAGGTATAGTAGAGGGAATTAATCAAAAAATTAAACTGATAAAGAGAAGAGCTTATGGTATGATCAATATTAATAATTTTAGACAAAGAATCCTATTAAACTGGATTATGTCTTAACGATCTATCATAACTACTGTAGAAGAGCCATCATAATTATAATCATTTTGGTTCTTGGAATGGCTCACAAGAATTTACAAGTTTACATAAACAAACTGATGGTATAAAAGGAACTTTAGGTAATTTAGTGAGATATATTTTTCAAAGTATCGATTTTTTAGAACCGATAGAATTAACATCTAAGTATATCACTGAAAAAATATTCAATGGGGAAGGATATACTATCACAGATTATTTAATGAAACTTTATAATAATACTTTTCATCTTATCTTTGGAGATAGTGGAATAATGAAATCCCCTTTATTTCCTTTAATTAGTAACAATGATGATATTCCTTTTTTATTTTAAGGGTAATGACAGAAGATATTAGTTGGTTTGGCATTTTTGGATTTATCTTAGTTATTCCTTGTATAGTTTATGGTATGTTTAAAGAAGATTTATTTATAAGAGCAGTAAGTATAAATCTAATTAGCTATAGTTTAATTTTGTGTAATCAATTAGCGTGGCAACCTTGGGCTAATCGTTTTTTCTCTTTATTTTTTGGAAGTTCAGGAGTTTTAATAGCTTGTGCATTTAATCAGATTCAATCAAATAAATGTATCGGAAAATTAATAACTATAATTTCAATATTTACTCTAATATATGTGGCTACCTTTAATAACCCTAAGCCCCTTTTTAAAGAACCATTTACCACAACTAACTTAACTCATTTTAATCCCATTTATTGGACAAATGCTATTACAGAAAAAAGTATTTGGAGTAAAACTAATTTAGGGAAAAATAGAACTTTTTATTTTGATATTCTTGGTTTTCCTCCCGTTAATATTCTTAATCAATATATTGATAAAGGCTCAAAAGTTGCTCTAGTTACAACTCATAATACATAGATTTATCAGTATCTTTTTTATAATCGTAACTATACAATAATTCCTTTTTCTTACAAAGACGATAATCTTGTAGAAAAAATTGATAATGTTTATGATATTGATTACATATTCTGTTTGAATGTAAATGATCATTGTCAGAATTTGAGGGATAATACTCAAATATTATGGACTTCGGAGCAATGGAAAAAAGGTGTTATTTTCAAACTTTCAGAAAACTATTAAAAATTTTAATTGTTATTTGACAATAGGTCTAATTTAATAGAAAACAAAAGCTGATGAATTATATAGCATTACTATATGAGTTGTAAGAATTTGATCTCCCCTAACCCTCCTTAAACAAAGGGGGAACTTATTTTCAATTTCTCATGAATGATTTAGGATTGCTATATTAATATTAGTAATGCTAATAAAATCTTTAGGATTTAAAGTCAATAGGTTATCAATATTATGAGACAACATTACTGCTAAAAGTCTAATATCATGGGTTCTTTTTCCTTTGATATTATGTTTTTTTACTAAATTTAGCCAGTTAGTAAATATGTCAGGATTATCGGGCAAAAAAATAAAATTGACTTAAAATTTCCTCGATTTCATGTCCTAAATATGGTAGTTTAGAGACATGGAACAAGAGCAACTACTGAAAACGAATTTTTACACCATCGAAGAATGGGATTTGACTCCTGACGTCCGTGAAAAATTTTGTAGTGCATCAAAAACAGAGAATTGAACAACTAGAAAAAGAACTCGAAGAATCAAAACAAAGACAAGAAAATCTGGAAGAAAAAGTTAATATTAACTCAAACAATTCGAGTATTCCACCATCGACTGAAATCGTTAAACCTGAAAAGAAACAAAAACCCAAAAAACAAAAAGAAAAAGAGGTGGACAAAAAGGTCATGTTGGGAGAAAATTTTGGGGGAATTTTGGGAAGTGACCGTTATGCAAGTTATAACTGGATAGATGTAAATAGAAGACAGTTATGTTGGGCTCACTTAAAAAGGGAATTTCAAAAAATATCAGAGCGCAGTGGTGCATCCAGACAAATACGCAGAGATTTAAGGCGGTTTCCAAGAAAGAATTTACCAATCTTCTTCTCATAGTCAACTTTCAGCATTTTTGTTCCTTATTTTGTCAAGTGGGTTGACCCTTACATCATACCTAAAAAACTCAACTTTTCAAGATGGACGCGGTTTAAATACCTGATCAAGATATAATTTTGTTGTTCGTATAGAGAAAACTTTTAAGGAAAAAAAATTATGGCAGAAAGTAAAGGATTCGGCTTCGGCTTAGGTAAAATGAAAGAATTAGCCGTCGCCTTCCAAAAAGCTCAACAAATTCAAGAAGATGCCAAAAAATTGCAGGAAGAATTAGAAACCATGCAAATTGAAGGGCAAAGTGAAAATGGTTTAGTTGTAGTTACTATGAGTGGCAACCAAGAACCTTTAAACGTGGAAATCAAACCCGAAGCCATGGGAGAGGGTGCGGAAAAACTCTCTGAGATGGTGACAGAAGCAGTTAGAAACGCCTATCAAGTATCTACCACTACTATGCGTGAGAGAATGGAAGCCTTAACTGGTAATTTAGGTTTACCCGGAATGTAAATGAACCAAGAATTAAGAATTAGGAATTACAAAAAATCAATTTCTTTATTCGGAAAACAGGCATCTTGCCTGTACTTTTTTTATATTATTAATTAAGAAAAATGAAGAAAACAAAACTTTTATTTGTCTGTTTAGGGAACATTTGTCGATCACCCTCTGCCGAAAATATCATGAATCATTTAATAGCAAAAAACGGCTTAACAGAACAATTTGAATGCGACTCAGCGGGAACATCAAACTATCACATCGGTTCACCACCAGACAGTAGAATGAAGGCTGCCGCTAAGAAAAGAGGTATAGAATTGAGAGGAAAAGGAAGACAAATAGAAGAATTTGACTTAGAATATTATGATTTAATTCTGGCAATGGATAAGTCTAATTATCGTAATATTTTAGCTTTAGATCCCAAAAAAAAATATCATCATAAAGTGAAATTGATGTGTGATTTTGCTAAAAATTATACAGATAAAGAAGTACCTGATCCCTATTATGGAGGAGAATCAGGCTTTGATTATGTTATTGATTTATTATCAGATGCTTGTCAAGGTTTACTTGATTATTGTCAAGAAAAAAAAGATAATTGATTCATTATCATACAGGCAAGATGCCTGTTTCACGGAATCGGAATCATTAATCTACTTGAGAAGATTTGAAACGATTACTACTCCATTGCCCATGAATATTGACACCGTAGGGAATAAGATAGGTTAACATTCCTGAAATCCATCTTTGTTGCGTCATTTCTCCCCAATTAAAGCATCCCCATGATTAATAATAAATAACATTGTACCCACAAATAAAGCCACTTTTAACGCCGATTGACTATATTTAGGATTAATTAAACTTTGCAAATAATCCCTAACATTCTCACTCATGACTATGAATATTAATATTTTTAATAAATCGTTTCTTTTTACTGTTTTAATAATGACTAACTTTACTTTTTTCAGTTGTTCAAATCAAACAAAATCAACCTGCAATCAAATTAAAACTATTGTAACCGCATTAAATGAAAAAATTGAACCTGCTTTAACCAGTAATGATGTCGGGGAAATAGAAGCCATTAGCCAAGAATTTGACACTACCAGTGAGAGATTATTAGCCTTAGAAACTAATGATGATTTTTTAGCTCAATCCACTCAAGATTTAGCTTTAACTTATCAAGAATACGGTAATGTCACTCGTAATTTTTTACAGGCTTTTACCAATAAGAATACTGAAGGTGCGATCGCATCTAAAGAAACTATCTATCAATTATTTACCAAACAAGAACAATTAGCAACACAACTTAACAACTATTGTCAATCTTCTGGGAAGAATTCATCAAAAAACTGATTACTTCCCCACATCACAATACCGATTTTTTGTATTATTGACGAATACCTTGATAAGCAATAGTTAAAAATTGATCCGAGGTGAGAAAACCATCTCCCCATTCTTTATCTAAGTCAGCGAGGGGTTTTTCCTTGATTATTTCCTCTAAACTCATGTTTTTCGCTATTCTCTCCTTCACTCTATCATTAACGGTTTTTAACATCTGTTGGAATTTGATTAAGGAGGCTCGATCGCCCCTTTCTCCATGACCGGGTATAATAATGGTATCATCGTTGCATAGTGCTAAAACCTGATCGATCCCTGTAATCATACCATCGATCGAACCTCCGACGGTAGTATCAATAAAGGGATAAAACCCGTTGAAAAATAAATCAGCTACATGAATAACATTTTCTTTCGGGAAATGAATGACAATATCACTATTAGTATGGGCAGGAGGCACAGCAAAAGCACTAACATGACTACCATTAACGTGAAAACTGCTTCTGTCATTAAAAGTAATTTTCGGCCAAGCAGAAGAGGGATAAGCCTTAATATCCATACCCAAAACAGGATAAGAATGATCTTTTTTCATCTCCTTAAAAGTATTGTCATGGGCAATAATAATCGTACCATCCTTGGCAAAATTTTCATTGCCACTTACATGATCAAAATGATAGTGAGTATTAATTAAATAACGAACTGGTTTGCGACTAATTCGCTTAATTTCATCTCTAATTTTCTCTGATAAATAAGCAAATTGACTATCAATCATGAGAATACCATCATCCCCCACAGAAAACCCAATATTCCCTCCTTCTCCCATTAACATATAAATATTATCCTTAAGAGGAATTGTCTTTATGGTGACAGCATTAGGATTTTGTGCTACATTTTCTTGATGTTTTGATGATGATTTTTCATGGGCAAAAATATTTTGATTAAAAGTTAAAATACCGAGCAGAATAACTAAAAAAATTAAACTGAAAAAGCGGGTTATTTTCTTAAACATATACATTTTTGAATTAGTAAAATTGATTCAGGTAATTATAGCATAACTGGGAAATAATGAGACACTTTTTATCTCTCGCAAAGGCGCAAAGGTACTTTTACAGAATCCAAAGTTTGGTTTAAGGAAATAAGGCATCACAATCCTAAATCACCTCAGTTCGATATAAGAATTGTTGATTTGGGTAGGTTTCAGGTTTCGGGTTGCAGGTTTCAGGTGGTTTTTTTTAAGATTGATTAATCAATCAAGGTGCTGAAAAACAATAAAATCAATAAACATAAGTTTTTTATCAATTCTTTAACCTAACACCTGATCCCTGACACCTTTCATCACTTAAGATTTTATGTCGAACTCAGGTTAAATCAGTTGTGATAAATCTGGATTAAATCCCCCCTTCCAAAACATAAGCGTTTTGATACCGACTTTGAAAAAAACCTTGTGACTTTTTCGACTTTTTCAGCAGACTCTAATTAATCGAATTTTGCTTCAGAAAAATCTGTATTAGTCAAATTCGCACCATCAAAATTGACTCTCACTAAACTTGTTCCTATAAATTTAGCATTTTTGAGATTTGCCTGAGCAAAATTAACGTCTTTTAATTCTGCATTGATAAACTTTGCTTTTTGCAGAGATGCTTCTTGAAAATCCACTCTCTCTAAGCTACTACCAATTAAGTTAATATTGTCGAAGCTACATCCCCGTAAATTTTCTCCCGATAACCATAGATGTTTGAAATTACGCTTACCCAATGCAAAACCTCTCAATAACTCCTCTTTTGGGGTTAATCCAATCATATTCGGTGGTAACTGACGCAGTCTCAATGTAAAACTATCTCCCTTCATCCCCAAAACTTCCCTCAATTCCGAATACATGGGATAATCTCCCACTCCACTTAAATATACCCATCCCTTTGTGCGAGTTAAAGCCACAAATAATTGATTCCTCAATATTATATTATCCTCCTCTTTAGCGATGCGATCGCACCCTATTATATATACTAAAAATGCTTCATTGCCCTTTGCTTGATGAATATTACAAACAGTAACTGAACCATCTTCCCAAAATTGACGGGGATTTTCTTGTTGAGGGAAATAGACAGAAATGGCTTTTCTTGTCAACGCTTCTCGACACTGATTTTGAATAATTTGAGACTCATAACCATTACCTAATACAATAACTAGAATTTGCCGACTCAGACGTAAACCTTCATAACGAAGATGATAAAAAATGTTTTCTGCTAAATAATTTAATTCCTCTTGACGAGAGTAAAAAGTATTAAACTTAATTAAGTCATCTTGGTTAAAACTATCTAAAGGATGACTATATTCAGATTTTAATTGAGTCAGATGAATGGTATTATTTTCCGCTAATTTACCATTAAATTGATAACCCATTTTTTGCCAATCAGTTACAGCATTAACCATACTTAAAATGCCTAAAGGGCGCAACCATCCCATATTAATCGCAAAAGCAGTATTTAAAATTTTCGGAGGAGTGCGAAAACATAAAGATAAATCAGAGATAATTTCACTCGGAGAATTAGACGGTAAAATATCCAGAAACAACCCTTTCTTGGAATCATTCTTATCATAATTTAAACACTGCATTTCATCATAAGCATAAATTAACCTTTTTACTTCTTTGCCGTTAGTATAATCAGGAATTAAACTGCGATAAACTAAAGTTAAGAAAGGTTGTTTTCCTTGAAAACTCCATTGATAGGATAGAAAATCTTGAGTCTCATCTAAAATAATTAAATCAAACAAAAGAGGAATTTTATGATGATTGAGTAACTCACAACAAACCTCTGCTAAAGCCTCATTCGGTGATTGACTATAGGTATCATTTACTCTCAGTTTAATGGTTTTAAGATGACTGCAAATTAAACTATAAAAACCCTCTTGATTTTTACTACCCCAACCATGAAGAATCAATAAATTTTTATCAGATGGATTATAGCCTATCTCATTATTACTAAAATGTCTTAACCATCGATCGATTAAAGTAATAATTTGCTCATATAAACTGCGACTAAAGAAAATAAAAGCAATTTTCCATTGAGGATATTTTAAATGAAAATAAGCAGCTTTTTGACATAATAGCAAACTTTTACCTGTTCCCGCCATACCTCTTATGGCTTCTATTCCCCTAATCTCTTGCTTACTAATAGCTTCCTGTGCTAAATCTAAATGATAATAATAATCTGATAATTCTTGAATAAATTTACCTTTACTATTTTCCTTTGCTAAAACTCGATAACGAGGAGGATTAATTAATGATTTACCTGTGATAGTAGATAATAATAAATGCCATTGGTTATCCGTTAATTCTTCTCCTATGGTAACAAATGGGGTATTAATAATTTTGGCTTTCAGAGAAGATAAATTGAGTAAGTCATCGGCAAAAATAATGGGAGGATTGCTAGGTAATTGATGAAAGTTTTTTTGATGCCATTCTTCTTGTTTAATGAAAGGTAATGCAACCAATACTTTTCCCTTAATTTTATGATCCAAATTAGGTTCGATCGCAAAATGATCTAAAATAGTAAAGAGTTGATTTTCCGCTTGTTGATAGGGATTACCCTGATTAGTGTAGAAATTTTGATATTGCCAAATATGCCCATTAATATTTTTTATTTGTTCAATCTTGAGGCTTTTTACTTCGATAATAATTATCCCTAATTCTCTCTCAAAGATAATAATATCAGGTTCACTGCGTCTATTTTGTTTTGTGAATAGAGGATAACGCCAATAAGCTAAGACTTGATGATTGGTAAACACATTTTTGATGGCTTCCCACACAAAATACTCTCCTTTTTCCCCCTTTACTTCTAATGTTTCCGTGGCGATAAAGTAACTTTTGGAGGAGTTATGATTAATCATCTCTAATGATTGCAAGTGTTAATCTTACCAAGAAATGAATAAATCTGGCAAAGCGATTTATAAACTTCTTTTCTTATTTGTAAAAATGAAATCTTTACAGATAATCTCTAACTGCAAATTTTCACTGACAAGATAAAGTCTCTCCCGTTTTGGGTTACTCTATCGCTAACCCAACCTACAAAAGTTAGTTTAGGAATCACGTTAATTCAACCTACAAAAGTCAAGTTTTTACCAGTTCAGAATATGATATTCAAAATATAATATAATAAATAAGTATTTTAATCAAAACATCAAATTTTTTTTGTATCAAGGTGAGAAAACCCCAAAACTATTCCCTTTTCCCTCTTTCCCGTTCCCTAACTAAAATTAAAAGCTAGGATGTAACAGGATAGAGTTAATCATTTTCCCAATTTTCACAAGCAATTAAATCACCAATTTGATCTCTTAATAAGTAATCACATTGTTCGAGTTCGCATTCAACACATACCCACTCTCTAGCGGGAATATATTGACAGAGAATATAGATGGGTTGATGACGACTAACAACTCCTTTTTCCACTAGATGACGTGCTTCGTCTCTAATCATTTCGATGGAATAATCCGTGGCGTTTTTTACTAAAGTTTTCATCTTTCTGCCCCGTTGAATTTTTTTTCTATGTTTATATTTAATATAGTCTAACCTAGGTTAGCCGATTATAGTTACTTAATGTATCTTAAATTACATTTTTTAGAAAAATTTTTCGATATTCTAAAAGATTACTCGTAAACACAGGCTATAATTTATAAAAAATTACCCTTGACAGTGTCAAAATATCCTGACATACCAAATAAAGATTTTAAGGCTAATTCTTGTGCGATCGCCATTTGCCCGTAGGAAAACACCCAAGGAATCGAGTTATTCCCTTGGGATAAAAACCAGTCTTTAACATAGGGACTGCCATAGATTATCATACCTTGTAAGTTATTTTGGGATATTAATTGGCGGTAGAATGCCTGAGTTTCTGGAGTTAAACCCGCTTTGCCTCGAAAAGGGTTGCCTCGGAGAAAGACTTGTAATAATAATGGTTTGTGTGAATATTGGGCAAGAAAGAGGTTATTTTCGTCAAAGATTTGACGGTGATAGCCCTTTGTTTGTGGTATGGTGATAGCAGGAGAGGTGCGATTGAGGTATTCACAATTTAACAAGTCCTCTACCACTAGTAAATTTATGCCCTCTGACACTGTTTTAAGAGGTATATTGCCTCCTCCACTCATACTTTGGCTTAAAATTTCCTTTACAGATTGTCTTGCCTCTAAGGTGGATATATGAGCCATAGAGTAGGATGACTGATTTTGAGTAAATAATTTTTCTTTAGCTAAGGTGACACGATTTAGACTTTCATCGATGCGACTTTCTGACAAAATACCTGATTCAATGGCTTGAATGACGGAATTAACGGCAACTTCGGGATTTTCAGGCATAAGTAGAATATCTGCACCCCCTTGTAAGGCTTTTACTGCAATTTCTGCATCAGAGGCGTATTTTTTCACTCCTCCCATAATTAAAGCATCGGTGATAATTAAACCTTCAAAGCACATTTTTTGGCGCAACAAATCCGTTAAGATGGGATAGGATAAGGTAGCAGGTTGAAAAGAGTCGATCGCACCTACGAGAAGATGAGCAGTCATGACACTATCTACTCCTTGTTGAATAACCGCATCAAAAGCAGATAATTCTAGGGATTGGAGACGAGATAAATTGTGACTAATAATCGGCAAATCCAGGTGAGAATCAGTAGCGGTGTCACCGTGACCGGGGAAATGTTTAGCACAGGTTAAGATAGGATAGGATTGACAACCTCTGACAAAAGCTGAAGCTAAATCTCTCACCGCATCCAGTGTATCACCGAAAGCACGAATATTGATAACAGGATTATCTGGATTGTTGTTAATGTCAGTAACAGGAGCGAGAATCCAGTTAATACCGATAGCAAGGGCTTCTAAGGCAGTATATTTGCCCACTTTTTCCGCTAATTCGGTGGCTAAAGCCTGATTTTGTTGATAAACTTGAGCTAATGCCATGGGAGGGGGAAACCAAGAAGCACCCGAAAATCTTTGCCCAACTCCTTCTTCTATATCGGCGGCAATAAATAGGGGAGTTTTTGCCCATGCTTGTAACTGTTGAGTGCGATAAGCAATTTCTGCCCAACTTCCCCCTAATAAAATCACTCCTCCCAGATTTAATTCTTCTATCCATTGTTGTAATTGGGGTTGAGTTGCTTCCCAAGCAGGATAACGGATTTGATGATCAAAAATATAACCAGTGGTGCGCACTATGATTAACTGCCCAATTTTTTCCTTCAGGGAGAGTCTTTTCACTTGACAATTTTTCCTTGTAAAACTATTATACTCAATTATTACAATACCTTCGCCAAAAAAGATCATAAAACGTTTATGTTTTGGAAAGGGGGATAGGGAAGATAGGGGAGATTTTTTCTAATTCGAGAATGAAAACGCCTGCTAAATAGTGGGCGATGCCACTTTTCGTTTTAACTACCAAGCATTTGCAGTTTATAAAGTCCTGCATAAATACCGTTTTGTGCTAAAAGTTGATCATGACTACCAGATTCGATTAACTCACCCTGTTTCAACACTAAGATTTTATCCACATTACGGATAGTTGATAAACGGTGGGCGATAATAATAGCCGTTTTACCCACTAATAGTGTTTCTAAGGCTGATTGAGTGTCGGCTTCGGTGGCAACGTCAAGGCTGGAAGTGGCTTCATCTAACACCAAAATATTCGGGTTACGAATGGCGACTCTGGCAAAAGCAAGGAGTTGTTTTTGTCCTCCAGAAAGGTTCGCCCCTCTTTCTCTTAAGATGGTATCATAACCATCAGGTAGTTGACGGATAAAGCCATCGACGTTTGTTACTTTTGCGGCTTCCTCGATTTCTGTGAGGGAGTATTCTTCCCCGAGGGTAATATTTCTTCTCACATCTCCTGCAAAGATAAAACTTTCTTGCAAAATCACCCCAATATGACGGCGTAACTCTCCTTGGGTGATGTCACGAATATCGATCCCATCAACTAAAATTCGTCCTTGATTTGGCTCGTATAAACGGCATAGTAAACGAATTATGGAGCTTTTTCCGGCTCCAGTCGGTCCGACGATCGCAACTTTTTCCCCGGGGTTAATGGTAAAATTGAGGTTTTTCAGGACATATTCATCAGGTTTATAGCCAAAACTGACGTTTTCAAATCTAATTTCCCCGATTTTAGTTTGATCTGCGTTTTCGTCAAAACTAATATTATCATGGCGATCCTGAATTTCTAGGGGAATACTCATCAATTCACTAATCCTCTCAATAGCTGTAAATCCGGATTGAAACATAGTAAATTTGTCCGCAAACTGACGCAGAGGATCAAATAATCTTTGAGCGTAGAGGATAAAAGCTGATAATATACCAAAAGTAAGACCGTCTCTGACTATGAAAATCCCCCCTAACCATAACACAGATGCGATCGCAATCAAAGAAATCCATTCTAGGGTAGCCGATACTGCTGAATCGTGAAAGATAGTTTTGTCGATGGCTATACGATAGCGATCATTTACCGTACGGAAAAGTTCACTGTTATATTTCTCTCTTTGAAATAATTGAACTACATTAATTCCCATGACATTTTCTTGCAACATGGAATTAAGTAGAGATAATTCCTCCCTAGCGGTGTAATTAGCTTTACGATACTGCTTCTGAAAGTAAATAATTAAGCCAGTGACAGGAATTAGGAGAAAAACCAACAAAAAGGCTAATTGCCAGTGTAATGTAAAGATAGTGATGATAATTGCCAAAATATAGAACACATCGCTTAAAATCCCGATCGCACCTGTAGCGAACACATCTCCTAAAGCCTCTACATCATTGGTAATACGGGTAACTAATTTACCGACGGGAGTTTTATGGAAAAAATTAGAGGATAAAGAAGTAACATGATCAAACAAATCTTGACGAATAAAAGCAGTAATTTCTTGCCCAACTTTCTGCACTAAAAAACCTTGCCAAGATTGGAAAAGAGTACGAATAATAATAGTAGAAAGTAAAATAATTACTAATAAATTTAACCCACTAGAAATCGCATTGGGGTCTAAAAAAGACCATGTGGGTTCTTTTCTTAATAGGGAAATTGCTTGTCCAACGATTAAAGGTTGAATTGCACCTGCTAAAGCAAGGGGAATTAATAAGATTAAAGATAATAATAAAATCCTTGAATTACGTTTAGCGTAAGGGACAATTTTTAGAATTAATCCCCAGTCATTTTCTTTTGTTTTTGCAAACATATTTTTAGTAATGAGTGATGAGTAATGAGTTCGGAGTTTGTAATTGTCTATTCTTAATTCTATACTGGCAAGAGCTATACTTTATTTTCCCAAAAAAACTATTGCCTGTGCCCTTTCTTTAAGATAAGCTCATAGAAGTTTTTAGGATAAAATAGCTCTGACAATTGAAGTAATAAGATTTTATCTTTTCTATAATAATACCTTTATCTCGAAATAGGGATTTTAAGGCAAGAGGCGATCGGAGATTATACAGAAACCCGTCATCCCGATAAACTATTTCACCTGAGTTCGACATAAAATCTTAAGTGATGAAAGGTGTC
>CAYPDC010000108.1:0-14189 GCA_964409355.1 uncultured Cyanobacterium sp. | reverse complement strand
ACCTGAAAAGTGATTTTTAGAATCCCTACCCTTCTAGGGTGGGCGAGAACGTCAATGTAAATAATCTATTTATCCTAGGTTGGGTTAAGGAACGAAACCCAACAAAAAAACCTATAATAGACATCTCCAACAATCGGGCTAGAAGCCCGAAATACCGTTCAAAAATCATAATTTCTGGAGATGTCTAATAGACATTGACCTAATTTATTTTTCATTGGCTTGTAGTAAGGGCTTTAGCCCTTAAAATTACTATTATGGTCGAAGTCTAATAGACATCTCCATAAATCGGGCTAGAAGCCCGAACTACCAAGGAAAAATCTTAATTGTTGGAGATGTCTAATGGTGTTGGGTTACGCTATCGCTAACCCAACCTACAAAGTTATACAAAATTCTTATAGTTGAGTCTAAGTAAAATAAAGAAGGTTTTTCACAATGAATGTATTTGGTATTGGTTTACCCGAAATGATTTTAATTTTCGTGGTAGCACTGTTGATATTTGGTCCAAAAAAATTACCCGAAATTGGGAGAAGTTTAGGCAAAACTTTAAAGGGTTTTCAAGAGGCTTCTAAAGAGTTTCAAGAAGAGTTTAAAAAGGAAGCTGAAAAAATTGAAGAAACTGTTTCTATGAATGCTCAATTAGAGTCTAGTAAAGAAAATGAAGCAACAGTTGTTACGCCTAAGTCCACAGAAAAAACCTCTTAACTTTTTGCTTTTATTCACCTAATTTTTTAGCTATTTGTCATGTTAATTTCTCGCTCTCCTGTCAGGATTAGTTTTTTTGGTGGTGGTACTGATTATCCTGAGTATTTTCTTCGTCATGGAGGTGCAGTATTAGCAACGGCGATCAACAAGTTCTGTTATTTAACGGCTAGTCCTTTTCCTAGTCAGTTATTTGATTATAAAATTCGTCTCTCTTATCGACAGGTTGAGTTGGTTAAAAATGTGGCGGAAATCGAGCATAATGTTTACCGTGAATGTCTTAAATTCTGCGGTTTAGAGGGGGATATTGAGTTACATAATGTGGCGGATTTACCTGCTTTTACGGGGTTAGGATCATCTTCTACTTTTACGGTGGCATTGCTTCAGGCTTTACATAGCTTTAAGGGGGAATTTGTACCCCCGTTAGATTTAGCTTATGAGGCGATTTATGTAGAAAGGAATCTGGTTAAGGATAAGGTGGGTTGTCAAGATCAATTAATGGCGGCGGTGGGAGGTTTTAATTTAGTTGAATTTCGCACAGAAACTGACATTCTAGTCCACAGAGTCCCTATTTCTCCTCAAAGATTAGCGGAGTTTGAACAACATTTATTTATCGTTTTTACGGGCATTAAGAGACGTGCGGCACAGGTGGTAGCTCATCAATTGGAAAAAGTAGCAGATAATACAGATACCCTGAAAATGATGCGTTTAATGGTGGATGAGGGATGGGATATTTTAACCAGTAATCAACCTTTTTCTGCTTTTGGGGAGTTGTTACATAAGGCATGGATGGCGAAAAGAAGTCTTGCTTCAGCGATTTCTAATCCGCAAATTGATGAAATTTATAATCTAGGTTTATCGGCGGGTGCTTGGGGTGGTAAATTGTTAGGGGCAGGTGCTGGAGGTTTTATTCTCTTTTTTGCTCCTCCTGAAACTCATTCTCGTTTAAAGTCGGTATTCGGCGATCGCCAAGTGTTAGATGTCAAAGTCAATGCACCGGGGGCGGAAATTATTTTTTCCTCTTAAATTAATCTTTGTCATTGTTAATTATAGAATTCAGTTAAGGAGAAGATCTGATTTGGTCAACGACTTAAAAATACGCAATACTTATTTTCAATGGGGGAAACGAACCTATTTAATGGGGATTCTTAATGTTACTCCCGACAGTTTCAGTGATGGTGGCGAATTTTATCGGGTAGATACCGCCGTTAAACACGCTTTACGCATGGTAAATGAGGGTGCTGATATAATTGATATTGGAGGGCAATCTACCCGCCCGGGTGCGAAACAAATTACCCTTGCAGAAGAATTAAATCGGGTTATTCCCGTGATTCAGGCTTTACGGCAAAAATCGAATATTCCCATTTCCGTTGATACCACTAGATCTCAAGTTGCTCAAGAGGCGATCGCATCTGGGGCAGATATAATCAACGATATATCAGGGGGGACTTTTGATCAAGAAATGTTACCTACTGTTGCTCAATTAAACGTACCTATTATTTTAATGCACATTAAAGGCACTCCTGAAACCATGCAAACTTTAATGGATTATCAAGATTTAATAGGAGAAATAAAAAATTTTTTACAGATACAAATAAATAAAGCTATTAACTTGGGAATCAAAAAAGACTATATTATCATCGATATAGGTATTGGATTTGCTAAAAATTATGAGCAAAATATAGGAATTTTAAGACAAATTAGCGAATTTAAAAAGATGCAATTTCCTTTATTAGTCGGAACATCAAGAAAAAGTTTTATTGGTAAAATTTTAAACGAAAATGATCCTAAAAAGCGAATTTGGGGAACTGCGGCTAGTTGTGCTTATGCCATCACTCAAGGTGCGGATATTTTGCGAGTCCATGACGTTGCCCCCATGTATGATATAACCAGAATAACCGATGCTTTATCAAGAGACTTTTTGCAGAACTAAGGAAAGAGGGAACAGAAAAGAATGTAGAATTTAGAATGAAAAATGTACAAGATAAATGTCAGGTATTCAGCAATTTCTCCCTACTCCCTACGGGTTGAATATATTCAACCCCTACATTACTCATCACTCATTACTCATCATGGCACTTGGCTACCTTGCCTTAGTATTACACGCTCATTTACCTTTTGTACGTCATCCCGAAAGTGACTACGTTTTAGAAGAAGAATGGTTATATGAAGCAATTACCGAAACCTATATCCCTTTACTACGAGTTTTTGAAGGCTTAAAAGATGATGGAGTTGAATTCAAAATTACCATGAGTTTGACTCCCCCTCTGGTATCTATGTTAAAAGATGAACTTTTACAATATCGTTATGAGCAATATCTCGAAAAACTAGAAAAATTAACCCGGAAAGAATTACAGAATAATCAAGGAAATGGGCATATAAGATACCTAGCAGAATATTATGAGCAGGAATTCGCTCAAATTAGACAAATATGGCAAAAATATGACAAAGATCTCGTATCGGCTTTTAAAATCTTTCAAGATAGCCACAATCTCGAAATTATTACCTGCGGTGCGACTCATGGCTATTTACCCCTGATGAAGATGTATCCTAAGGCCGTTAAAGCACAAATTGAGGTTGCTTGTAAACATTATACTGCCAATTTTGGACAACCACCGAAGGGGATTTGGTTACCTGAATGCGCTTATTATCAAGGTTTAGAGGACATTTTAGCAGATGCTGGATTAAGATATTTTATCACCGATGGTCATGGTTTAATTCATGGTCATCCTTGCCCCCGATTTGGTACTTATGCACCTATTTTCACTAATAGAGGAGTAGCAGCATTTGGGCGCGATCCCGAATCTTCGCAACAGGTTTGGAGTTCGGATATAGGCTATCCGGGAGATCCCGTTTATCGAGAATTTTACAAGGATTTAGGTTGGGAAGCTGATTACGACTATATTAAACCCTATATTATGCCCAATGGTCAAAGAAAAAGTGTGGGTATTAAATACCATAAAATTACCGATCGCACCTGTACTTTATCGGAAAAGGCTCTTTATGATCCTTATTGGGCAAGGGAAAAGGCGGCAGAACACGCAGGTAATTTCTTGTTTAACCGTGTGCAACAAATTCAACATTTAACAGGAGTAATGGGGAGAGAGGCGATCGTAGTTTCTCCTTATGATGCAGAATTATACGGGCATTGGTGGTATGAAGGACCGCAATTTCTTGATTTTCTCTTTCGTAAAACGTGGTTTGATCAAGAAACCGTTGCCATGATTACCTTAAAGGAATATTTACAGAATTATCCCACTCAACAGGTGGCAACTCCTGCACAATCGAGTTGGGGGTATAAAGGATTCCACGAATTTTGGTTGAATGAGAGTAACAGTTGGATTTATCCTCATCTTCACAAGGCGATCGAACGTATGCTCGAATTAGCACAAATTGAAGCAAAAAACGAATTAGAATTAAGGGCATTAAACCAAGCAGGAAGGGAATTATTACTGGCACAATCCTCCGATTGGGCATTTATTATGCACACAGGCACAATGGTAGAGTATGCCGTTAAACGTACTAAAAACCATTTGCTACGATTCAATAAACTTTATGAAGATATTAAGGGGGGGAAAATAAACGAACAATGGCTATTAAAAATAGAAATAATGGATAATATTTTCCCCGAATTTGACTACGGAGTTTATCAGTAAAATCATTGTTAGTTCGGGCTTCTAGCCCGAATTTTAGCTCGATGTTTAGATCGATCGTACCTCCCTCTCCCTTTTCCCCTTTGAAAACATAACGGTTTTGATACCAACCAGTGAAAAAACCCTCAACGGGCAAGAGGGAATTGAGAACATTGCCACAAAAATATCCCCCCCCGAAAAGATCAGAAAGGGATATTTATTTAATGATAATTAATTGAGATTATCAAGACTAGATATTACTAGCAACATCAACTAAGGATTGTAAATGGGGAGTTTGACAGAGAAAGAAAGCTGTGATGGCACCACCACAACCACCTAATAAAAACCCACCTGCAAATTCACTCCAACCCTCTTTCGTCGCTAAATCCATAGGTACTTCAGGAGTAGTCAAAGTTTCAGTGGGTTTGCTTACTCCTACCGAGCCATAGATAGATAAGCAGATGGTAAGAATAGAAACTAAACCGATAGTTGCCAATAAACCGGCAGTAGCACCGTATTCAGCTGAACGTAAAGGACCTAAAACGGCAAAGGGTCCATATAACAAGTAACCGTGTGCCATACCTACTTCCAAACCACGACGGTTAGGAGATAAACCTTTGCGGTATGCAGGTAAAGCGTTAATAAAAGCCTTAGTAAAAGCAGATCCGTTGACGGGAGTAGAGAGATTACCTACTTGAGGATCTCCACCGTGGTTTATTACGTCTGTACTCATTGTTTTTTATACGATCTCCTTAAATGGGTTATCAATAATTAAGTATTTTTAGCTTACTTTAACTCCATCAGAGTCTAATCTTATTTTTTTGTTAAGAATCTTTATATTTGATTCTTTTTGGTTAAACTTAGCAGTAATATTCCATCTAGGTTAACTTTTTTTAGTATAGGAAAATAAAAAAATGATTCTTGGAGATTTCGCAGCTTCTTTCTTACCTGCTATTTTAGTTCCAGCCGTTGGCTTAGTTATGCCCGCCGTCGTAATGGGATTATTATTCTTACAAATCGAAAGCGAGGCTTAATTGTACTTAATTGTATAGATTGGCTAAATTTTAGTTGCTAAACTAAAGTGTGGGGAGAATAGGGAGTATTCGTATTTATCTTTCCTATCTTCCCCCTCTTTCCCGTCTCTAAGGCTTTGATTGTAAAGACTTCAAATATTCTGTGTTAACCCCAGATTCTCTAACCAAGGCAATTTTCCCCGTACGGGCAATTTCTCTAATGCCAAATTTATTTAACATTGAAATTATAGCCACCATCTTACCCGGATCGCCTACTACTTCTAAAATTAAACTATCATCAGAAATATCCACTACCTTTGCCCTAAAAATTTGGACAATTTGTAAAACCTCGCTACGATTAACACTATTGGCACTGACTTTTACTAACATCAGTTCTCTTTCAACACAGGGGATTTGAGTAATATCAGTTACCTTAATCACATTGATAAGTTTATGTAATTGCTTGGTTAATTGTTCAATGGTGTCCTCATCTCCGGGTACAACCATTGTTATTCTTGAAACTCCAGAAACCTCAGCAGGACCAACCGCTAAACTTTCAATATTAAAACCTCTACGGGCGAATAAACCAGCAATTCTTGTTAAAACCCCTGCTTCATCTTCTACTAAAACTGAAATAGTATGCTTCATTGATATTTTAGATACTGAGTGCGTTGACAATAAAAGAATTTGAAAGAGAATTAATTACTAATACGTTATCGAAGTCATCCCTTCGGCGATCGCACTTTTTGATATAATTAACTCAACACTCCATTGTATCAAAAATGAGTAAAAGGCAACAGGAAACCAAGAACGGGGAACGGAATATAATTTATGGAGTTGTCAATAATTTCTCCATAATCTGATTTCTACTCGATCGCCTCTTTTTTGAATCATACCTTGATAAGTGCCAAGATTAAATGAGCGTAAATCTGTCTCATTATTAATTACTTGAATGATGGCATCTTTGACTTCGGCGGTAATATTGCCATTAATGGCTTTATCAACAGTAGCGGTAATAGTTTCGACGTTATTCTGAGGGGAAATAATCAATTCCACTTGAATAACTTTATCGCTTTGATTATCAACAATATATCGAATGTCTTGAATTTCAGGGGAAGGGCTACCATAAGAAACAAGAGTTTTCCCTGAGTCCATTGCCTGTTTATTTAAGGGTTGTCCCCATTTTTGATTTAATTCTGTGGTAGATGCACCAATATTAGAAACTGGTAATGGAGAAGCTGTAATTTTTACGGGAGATTTTTCTTCGGGAAGATTAGGGGTATTTGTGGGGGTTTGTGTAATTGTTTCTGATGATGGATTATTATTGTTATCGTTATTTTCTATGGGATTATTAACAGTTTTATTATTTTGATTATCAGGAGTTCCTTGTTTGGGTAAAGGAAAAGTTGATTTTTTGTCTTCATTGATACGGTTATTTTCTCGATTTTGCGGTAGGGTTTCGGTATTCAGTTCAGGTTCAGGTTCGGGGTTACTGTTATTAACATTGCGATGGTCATTGTTTGTCCAGAAAAGTTGATAACCGAAAAAGAAAGAAGCGATCGCAACCAGAGATAAAAAGATTAAGGGTAAAAAAGGATTGACACCAGAATTAGAGGTTGTCACCACTTCTTGAGTTAGATTTCGGCGAGAAATAGGTTTTTGATGACGATGTGCCACGATTTTGGTTTTGTCTTCAGTAGCCACAGAAGCCTTTAAATTAGAGGTTAATTTTCTTCTGCCCAAAGCAATGGTTTTTGCCTCAGAAGGGTAAACAGGAGGTTGCAAAGCCCATAACATCTCCTTAGCGGTGGCAAATCTCTCCCTCGGATTGAAACGAATGGAGCGATCGAGCACTCCTGCTAGATTAGAATGTAAATGAGATACTTCCAGTCGCCATAAAATCTCACCACTACGGGAGTCTGTGGACAAATATTGAGGATTTTTCCCCGTTAACAGATAAATTGCCGTCAAACCTAAACTATACAAGTCACTGGAATAAATTGGGCGCCCTGCTGCCTGTTCTGAGGGCATATAACCGGGAGTACCAATGGCCATGGAACTGGTATAATGACTTTTATCCTCATCTAATTCTTCTGTCATTGCCTCTTTTACTGCTCCAAAATCAATTAAAACAGGTAACTGATCCCCATGACGATAGATGATATTATCAGGCTTTAAATCTCGATGGATAATGTTGCGATCGTGGATGTATTGTAAAACAGGCAAAATCTGAATCAATATCTTTTCTACCGCATCCGCCGATAAAACTCCTTTCTGCTCAACAATTTCCTTTAATGTTAAACCATCAATCCATTCTTGCACCAAGAAAAAATTATTATTTTCCTGAAAATAAGCATAAAGTTGCGGAATTTGATGGTTATTTTCCCCTAAAGACTCTAAAATTCGGGCTTCCTGTAAGAAGCGATCGCACATCCACTGAGGCAGTACAGGTTCATGGATAATGGGCTTAAGCTGTTTAATGACGCACTTTCTTTCTGAAGGCAAATGAGTATCTACGGCGAGAAAAGTTTCCCCAAAACCTCCTCTACCAAGACTTTGAATAATTTGATAACGATTATTTAACAATGTTTGACTATTATTGATGCCCATAAGGAAAAGACTATTTTCAAAAAAAATACTGATCTAATCTATATCATCTGAGTTCGACATAAAATCTTAAGTGATGAAAGGTGTCAGGTATCAGGGGATGCACTGAGGGTAGCCGAAGTGTGTTAGGTGTTAGGTTAAAGAATTGATAAAAAACTTATGTTTATTGATTTTATTGTTTTTCAGCACCTTGATTGATTAATCAATCTTAAAAAAACCCACCGCGAAACCTGCAACCCGACACCTGAAACCTACCTAAATTAACAATTCTTATATCGAACTGAGGTAATCTAAACCTTGTTAGTGTCAACAACTAAGATTTTTAAGAGAGATTTTTAAGATAACTAATATCTCTATTCGTGCCAAAACTACTTAAAACCCTCCCCGCTTCTTCATAAGTCACCTCTTTTTGAGGTTGAAATAAAGTGATATAACCAAAGGCTTTTCTCGTATTGGCGGATTCCCCATTTTGCCAATCTAAATATAATTTACCCCAAACAAAAGGGGTAATTTTATTCACATCCTGAAAACCCCATGTTTCCTTTAAGGCATCCAATGTCACGTTAGGTATTTTTTCCCGAAAGTCTAAGGGTACTTTCCAAGCAATTAAATCCTCTCTTGTCAATGGTTTATCGGGATTAAACGCCGTAAACTCTCCTTGTGTGAGTAAGGAAGAAGGGATTAATCCGGCTTCGGCTAATCCTTGAATAATGGCAAAATCAGGATCTGAGGTAGGCATATCGGTAAATATCGGTTTACTATTAGGATTTGCTTCTCGAATTAGTTTACTGTTGACATCCGTAAACAAAAGATTATTCGCCTTGAATAACCAACGGGCATATTCTCTACGGGTGATAATATCATAGCGGTTAATCTTATCTGCATCAGAGATAATTTCTAACCTTGCTAATTCTTGTAATGGTTGAGTTAATTCTGTCGATACCTGCTGATTTTGTTTAGTGTTGTTATCAGTATTATTGTTATTGACGACTTGGCTATAGGTAAGAATTAATTCTGTTTCACTGCTTTGAGGGGTAAGGATTAAATCTATAGTTAAGTTATTCTCTTGATTAGTAGCGTTAATGACATTTTCTTCAGATTTAGTGATTTGCCAGTTATTCGTTTCTAGTTGTTGCTGATAATAGTCTAATATTAGATTAATAGGATCATTCGATCGCATCTTGATTGTATTTTCTTCAACACTCACAACAGTTGCAGGTTCATAGATAGGAATACCAGAGGGAAAATTCTCAGGAAGACTGATTTTATTGTCATTTTGTTGAGTATTCTTATTTTTCCTTAATTGATTTGTATTATCGTCATTTTTGCTATTATTAGTAGTTAATTGGGAATCAGGGGCAAAACGAGACTCTAAAGCCTGATTGCCACTGCATCCTGTCAAAATAATTAGTAAAGATAAAAAGAAGAAAATTCGTGACATTGCTTGTTTGTCTGATTAACACTTTGACTATTCTATCCACAAAAACCATAATTCTTAGATGCGATCGAAACTATCAACTCTAAGAATTTTTTGTCGCTAACTGAATCATATTTTGTAAATGTTGTAAAATCGTCTCTTTTCGTTTTTCCTTCGTTGCCGACATCACACTCGACTTCCAAAATAGCAACTCAGTGTTAATCAACTTCAAATAACGATGAGTTTCCCTTTGCCACGATTGCCATTGAGGAAAAGCAGAAATATCCACATTACTCTCATCAAGACTCATTATCTTAGTTTCCAAATATTTTTGAATGTTTTGCCACCAAGCAAAGATTTTCTCTGTATCATCAGAGTTATCCGTGAAAACATCCCTAAACTCTCTCAATAAATTTAACCAATCCGATAACAAAGCAAAATGTGATTTAGGTAACATTTATACAAAACTGAGTTAGAATAAAAAAATCTAATTAAAATTAAGATCAACTTTGAAAACAAGGTTCAAAGCACCCTTAGTATAAACCGAATAAATTAGGAAAAATTGATTCTCCCTTTGATAATCAAGATTGATGAAAATAACAAGGGGAGATGTCCTAATACTCATAACTAAAAGCCGATTAACCAATTTCAGATGAAAGAAAAAGCATCAAAGAAAGTGAGAATATATGCTTCTTTGACCATTGTATATTTCTTTAATAAAGTTGACTAATTTATTTAAGCATTTATAACCCAAAAATAGTTGATTATACCTAAAGTTTATCCAACCTTTAATTTTACCCCAAATTATCCATTATGAGTCCTACTACTTTAATCCCCCACCCCCCAGAAATCAAAACCTATCAAGTATATATCCCCCATTGGCTTAATAACTGTCTCATGGGGGATCAAAACGATGAAAATAATAACCTAATTTGTCGAGCTTTTCAATTTGCTTATTCCCTACACGAAGGGCAAATGCGAAAATCTGGTGAGCCTTATATTGCCCATCCCATAGCTGTTGCAGAGTTATTACGAGACTTGGGGGGAGATAGTGAAATGATTGCCGCAGGATTTTTACACGACGTGGTAGAAGACACTCCGACAACCCCCGAAGACATAGAGGTAATATTTGGCAAAAATGTCCGTCAACTGGTAGAAGCGGTTACTAAGTTATCAAAATTCAACTTCTCCAGTAAAACCGAGAGACAAGCAGAGAATTTTAGACGAATGTTTATCGCTATGGCTCAAGATATACGAGTGATTGTGGTAAAATTAGCAGATAGGCTTCACAATATGCGTACCCTCGATTTTTTACCTCCTGAAAAGCAACGTCTCATCGCCGAAGAAACTAAAGAGATTTTCGCACCTCTAGCCAATCGTTTAGGGATTTGGCATTTTAAATGGGAATTAGAGGATTTATCTTTCAAATATCTTCACCCCGAAGCCTATAATAAAATTAAGAATTTAATTGCGGAAAGACGCACCGATAGAGAAGCCAGAATCGAAAACGTTATCGATACCATTAACCAACGTTTGGAAAATTTAGGCATTCATCCAGTGGAAGTAAAAGGAAGACCAAAGCATCTCTATGGAATATATCATAAGATGATGCGTCAAAAAAAGGAATTTGAACAAATTTACGACATTGCCGCCGTGCGCATTATTGTTAACACCAATGACGAATGTTATCGTGCTTTAGCAGTGGTGCATGATGCGTTTCGCCCTATCCCCGGTAGGTTTAAAGATTATATTGGTTTGCCAAAGCCTAATTTATACCAGTCTTTACATACTAGCGTTTTTAATAGTAATGGACGCCCGTTGGAAGTTCAAATTCGCACCCTTGAGATGCACTATGTAGCCGAATACGGGATTGCAGCACACTGGAAATATAAAGAAACAGGACATTCTAACCATCGTCATCTTTCTAGTGATGATGAGAAATTCACTTGGTTAAGACAATTACTCGATTGGCAAAAAGACTTAAAAGACGCACAGGAATACGTTGATAACCTCAAAGAGAATTTATTTGATGATGATGTTTATGCTTTTACCCCAAATGGGGATGTAATTGCTTTGGCTAGAGGTGCAACGGCGGTGGATTTTGCCTATCGTATTCATAGTGAGGTAGGAAATCACATGAAGGGTGCAAGAATTAATGATAAATGGTCCCCTTTGGATCAACCTTTGCAAAATGGTGATATAGTGGAAATTATAACTTCAAATAATAGCCGTCCGAGTCTTGATTGGTTGAATTTTGTTGTTACTCCTAGTGCTAAAAATCGCATTCGTCAATGGTACAAGCGATCGCACCGTGATGAGAATATAGCCAGAGGGAAAGAATTATTAGAGAAGGAATTGGGAAAAAATGGACTAGAATCCTTACTTAAATCGGAGACGATGCAAAAAGTCGCCCAAAAATGTAATTTTCTCAAAGTTGATGATTTATTAGCGGCTTTAGGCTATGGTGAAGTAACTTGTACACAAATTATCAACCGTTTGCGAGAGGAAAATAAGCAACAACCGACAGAAAAACCTCAAAGCCTAGCGGAAGAGAGTAGTTCTACTCTTACAAGTACATCTCAACAAAAACCTAATTATCGGGAAATAGATGGCAATAAATATCCCATTGCGGGGATAGAGGGTTTAATGTATCACATTGCAGGATGTTGTAAACCTTTACCGGGAGAAAAGATTATCGGGGTAGTGACGAATACTCGTGGTATTTCCATTCATCATTATGACTGCCCTAATGTTCATAATATACCGGGGGAAAGATTAATTCCAGTGGGTTGGAATCCCCGCACAAATAATCAGCGCAATGCCACTTATCCCATTGATATAGTGATTGAAACTCTTGACAGAGTAGGTATTTTACGAGATATTTTAGGACGATTAAGTGATCAAAATATCAATGTTAGTAATGCCGGAGTAAAGACTTATGTAGGTAAACCAGCGTTGATTTCTTTAACCATTGATGTACAGGATTACACCCAGTATGAGTATGTTATTGGCAAAATCAAAAATATGAGTGATGTTTTGAATATTCGCCGTGTTAGCGAAATCGGGTAATTTTAATTATAAATTAGGAATTGGGAAAATAATAGCTCTAACCCTCACCAAATAAAGATTTTAATTTAATTCAGCAAAAGCTATATTAGCTCAATTTAGTTAAAAATTCCAATAACTTACGAGAATTAGGGGTTAATAAAGTGCGACGGTAGGCATCCGCTGCTTTTCTGATGGCTTCGGCTTGGGTTGGATATGAATGAATAACACTCGATAAGCCGTTTAAACCAATATTATTCACCATTGCACAAGTTATTTCCGAAATCATCTCTCCTGCGTGAGTTGCCACGATTGTCGCCCCCAAAATTTGATCAGAGTTTTTCTCATGGTATATTTTGACAAAGCCTTCTGTTTCTTCATCGGTTAAGGCTCGATCGACCCTTTCCATTACAATCTTAATGGTATTAAAATTCGCCCCCTCTGCTTCTAATTGAGAAGGGTTTTTTCCCACATGGGCAACTTCTGGATCAGTATAGGTTACTCTGGGGATAACCAGATCACTAAATTTTGCCTTACCCAAACCAAAGGGAGAAAAGAGGGTGTTTTTGATGACGATTCTTGCGGACGCATCCGCAGTATGAGTGAATTTATAGGATGAACAAATATCTCCTGCGGCGTATATTTTCGGATTAGTCGTTTGTAAATAGTCATTAACTTTAACTCCTTGACGAGAATCACATTCTACCCCAATGGCATCTAAATTTAAACCTTCTATATTTGGACTTCTTCCTGCACTTATTAAAATTTCTGAGATAATGATTGAATCTTTTACTCCATCAGATATATAGTCAATTTTCTTCCCTATTTCTGTTAATTCTACTTTCAAGATTTGAGCATTTAAAACTAGATTAACTCCCTCTTTTATTAAGGTATTTTGGATTATTTCTCTTGCTTCTTGATCCTCTTTATTCAAAATACTATCATACTTGTGAAAAATGGTGACTTTTGAACCAAAACGCTGAAAAACTTGGGCTAATTCAGATGCGATCGCACCTCCGCCAATAATAGCTAAACTAGGGGGTAAATCCGTTAAAGAAAAAATAGTTTCATTAGTATAAAAACCCACCTCTTTTAAACCATCAATATCAGGGATAAAAGCCCTTGCACCCGTAGCAATTACCGCCTTTTTATAATTGAGTTTTTGCCCTTCAACTTCTATAACATTTTGAGGAGAAAAAGAAGCCGAACCTAAAAATACATCTACCCCTAAATTTTTAAATCTTTCTGCCGAATCATGGTGACTAATATTTGCCCTAATTCGCCTCATTCTTTCCATAATATAAGCAAACTTGACCTCTTTTTCAGCTACTTTAATGCCTAATTTTTCTGCTTTAAAAATCTCACCAATTACCCTTGCAGATCTAATAATTGCCTTAGAAGGCACACAACCAAAATTTAAACAATCACCTCCCATTAAATGTTTTTCAATTAGGGCAATTTTTAAACCCAAATTCAAACCTGCAGCCCCTGCCGCCACAACTAATCCTGCGGTACCAGCCCCTATAACCACTAAATCGTATAGCTTTTGCGGATTAGGATTAACCCAATTAGAGGGATGTACATGAGATATTAGTTGTTGATTATAGTCATCAAAAGGCAATATTTCTATTTTTTTGTTAGACATTTTCTTATTTTAATTAATTATATTTATCTTAAAAATCTTTATCATTTCTGTTATTAAAATGACCAATCTTCAATGTTTAAGGTGATTTCTAATAATAAATATACCTGCATGATCCCCCCTAACCCCCCAAA
>CAYPDC010000107.1:0-14260 GCA_964409355.1 uncultured Cyanobacterium sp. | reverse complement strand
CAATACCTATCTCGTGTTAACTTCAGTAATCTGTTGAAATATGCGGAATGTGGGTTACTAAATTTCCATAGGTTGCACTTATCGTTGTTGCTACTATATCCGCCCCTAATTGAAATTCTAAAGCTAAAGCTAAAGATCGAGCTACATTAATTCTGACTCTACTATAAATATGAGTACTGGGGTGATGACAAAGACGGATTATATCGGGAAAATTCAGAATAATTCCCCCCGTAATGGTTAATATTCCCATGACTTCAAGAAACATTTTTGCCAAAGTACCAACATAGACTAAAACTTTTTCGAAATGTTCTATTAATAATTCCATATTTTCGATTAATTTGTCATAACCACTGTAGAAAAGCCAAAAAGGTATAAACTACATTTATGCCGTGGGGCTTCTTTCGACATTTAAGCTAAATTTAAACCAACTAATTTTAACTCTTCCTTTAAACTCTCTGCAATTTCAGGGTTTTGCTGTTTATGCAAATTATAAGCCTTTTGGAAAATACCGACACTTTCTTCTGTGTATCCTTGTTGTAAAAGTAATACTCCTAAATTTTGATAAGCCCAAGGATATTCAGGATTTAATTTTATTGCTTGATGGTAAGTTTCCATCGCTAAAGAAATATTACCCATAGCTCGATGAGTTAAGCCTAAATTATAGTAAGCTAGGGCGTAATGAGGTTCTATGGTTATACATTGTCGATAGAGGTTTAATGCCTGTTGATATTCCCCCCTTTGATAGCATAAACTTCCAAAATTATGATACGCCCCTAGTTTTAATTTTCCCAAGATAGGAAGTGCGATCGCTTTTTGATAGTGTTTAACAGCGAGGGCGATTTGCTGTAACTTAACGTAAGCATTAGCTAGATGGTAGTGCAGTTCAAATAACACCATAGGAGTGGCTAGATTCGATTTTAAGCCGGTTTTTAAGAGTTTTAGACCTTTTTTGACCTCTCCTAAAGAAACGTATAAAGCCCCTAACTTACTACAGACATAGGCATCTTGGGGATTTTGGGCAAAATAATTTTCCATTGCCTGACGCGCCCGTTGTGCTTTTTCTTGTTCTGCGATAATCTGGGGTTGATAGCCATAATGTTGAATGGCAATTTCTGTTAAATCAACTATTTTCCACGACTTCTCTTTTTGTTGTAAGGCTATCACCGCATCATCGATTAAAGCATGGTAAGGGCGAGAAAAACTAATGTCAGGATGGTGGCGAAACAGTCGAGAGAGGGAGGAGTAAGGAGAAGAAATAGCACCGATTTCGTGGCGAATTAGGTTGATAACTAAACTATTATCCTTTTCGATTAAAGGCTTAATCTGGTAAATGATTTTCGAGTTAAACACTTCATCGGCATCTAAAACTAATACCCAATCCCCTGTAACGTATTGCAAACCATAGTTTCTCGCCTGTGCAAAATCATCATTCCATTGATAATCATACACTTTTGCACCGTAGTTTAAGGCTATCTCTTTAGTCTTATCTGTTGAGCCAGTATCCACAATAATCATTTCATCCACACAATTTCTGACACTATCAAGGCATCGAGGGAGATTTTGTGCCTCATTTTTGACTATCATTGCTAAAGAGATACTATTGCACTCCATTATTTATTTTTCTTTTACTCTAAATTAGTTAACTATTGTACCTTAGATTTTTACGCCTCTCTTGCTTCTTCATGCTGATAAATTATTGGTTAGGGTAGTTCGTAGTTCATAATTCCATTAACAATTTTCTGCGTAATTGATCCAACGCAAAACAATTAGTAAGATAGCGAATAGCCTCCCTACCTCGATTATGCCCCAGTTTTAACTCATACACCTTCACACTACCATCTGGAGATGCGATCGCAATATAGACTAAACCCACAGGCTTGGTTTCCGTGCCTCCATCAGGTCCTGCTATACCTGTAATACCTATACCCCAATCCGTCTCTAATCGTTTTTTCACCCCTTCTGCCATCTGTTTTGCCACCGTCTCAGAAACCGCCCCAAACTGCTCTATATCACTCTCTAATACCCCTAATTGACGAATTTTGACTTGATTGCTATAAGCGATAATTCCCCCGTAAAAATAAGCGGAACTCCCCGGTTCGGCGGTAAACATCGCCCCTAAACCTCCTCCCGTGCAGGATTCAGCTACACTAACGGTTTCACCTCTTGCTTTCAACCGTTTGCCCACAACTCCCCCCAATGTATCATCATCCGAACCGAAATAATCGTCAAGCGCGATCGCCTTTATTTCTTCCACCACAGGTTTAATTAACTGCTTTGCCTCCTCCTCACTCTTAGCCTTTGCCGATACCCTTAATTTCACCTCCCCCAGTGAAGCATAAGGAGCAACCGTAGGGCAACTCAAAGAAAAAAGATGATTCACCTTTTCTGCCAATGCCGATTCTCCTATCCCCCTAAACCGCATCATTTCACTGAAAATCACCTCTTGCCCCCATCCTTGACTCCGCAAAAATGGTACTGCTGTATCTCTCCACATTTGTTTCATCTCCGAAGGCACTCCCGGAAAGGTGAAAATTGTTAATTTTTGTTGCGGATGGTTGACGTTTTCCTGAAAAGGTTGCAGTATAATTCCGGGTGCTGTACCTGTTAAATTAGGTAATATTTCCGCTCCTTTTGGCATAAGGGCTTGTTTACGATTATTTGCCGTCATCTCTCTCCCTCTTTCCTTGAATTTAGTCTCTATATCTTTCATTATCTTCTCTTTTTCTTCTAAGGACAGATTAAAGAAAGATGCGATCGCCTCTGTGGTAAGATCATCCGGAGTCGGTCCTAAACCCCCCGTAAAGATTAGAATAGATGAACGTTGAGACGCTATCTTCATCACTTCATGGATTCGCCCTAAATTATCCCCGACAACATTTTGAAAGTAATGAGGAATACCTAACCTCGCCAATTCTTGGGCTAAATATTGGGCATTACTGTTGAGTATATCCCCTAATAATAATTCTGTTCCTATACAAATAATTTCTGCACTCATTTTTTTTCTTTCTTACTTTTTGTTATGACAAATTATTTCTTGAAAAAGGTGTCAGGCTTCAAGTTAAATAAAAATATAATTAAATTGATAGTAATTAATACTAAAGCTAGACAAATTTATTTTGAGAATAAATTACTTGTTTAACTTAAATAATAAAATCTGATTTTTTTGTTTATCATTATTAGCAAAATTGTTATCACTAACCATAATCAAACTTCGACTACCATCAGGAAAACGAGAGCCAAATGTCATTCCTTCCAAATTATCTAATTTTACCCCTAACTGTTTCAAATCTAATAGTAATTTTTTCTTAATAGGTGTTATGTTGTCCATATTACCTGAAAGAGTTTTTTGACTAGAAATATCACTAGCATTTCCTATTACTAATTGAAAAAGTTTTGCTCCATATCCTCTTAAGCCAAACGTTCTTTCTAAACTTAATAAATACCCTTCTTCTGGTAATGTTAATAATTCACAAATTCCATTGTATAATGTTCCCATAGAAGGCTCATCAATCATGTATAAATGTTCTCCTACTAAAACAGGATCACCAAAAGGATTGATAAGATAATGCAGAAAACGACTTCTTAATACCGTTAACGGATTTTTTAAGTCCACATCTTGCACTAATGCTGATTCTGTAGCAGTAAATAACCGAAAAGGATCTTCTGGCATAAATCCATTGGCTTTAATCGTTAAAGATTCAAAACCTAAATTGTTTTCAATACCTTTTTTTTCTTCTGTTTTCGGTATATATCTGTCAGGTATCCGCACAGAATTTAATAAATTTCCCTCGAAATCATACTCATTAATAAAGGCAGGAATATTTTTGTTACTCACTCCTTCACTACTAATAAATAAACTATTTCTTGGACTATAAGCAATCCCTTCTGTATCGATGGTATTATTTTGATATAACTCCCCTTGTTTATCTTTTAAAAAGGTGACATTCTTTAATTGAATATCTTTAATTTTTTCATCTTTAATTTCAATAGAAGCAGTATAAAAATGGGCAGGAGATAATTCTGATCTATCATCGGAAATTAAATAATAAACATCCTCTTTTGGATTATAAGTTATCCCAGAAAAACCACCAATAACTGTGTCTTTATATTCTTTTTCTGTGAGGATATATTCCCCTAAATATTCTATCTTTAAATCTAAAAAGGTGCGTTGGGTTTCTGCTAATGTTCTTAAGTCATAAAATGGGAATATTAAGCAGATAAATATTACAATTAAGCCAATAAATCTAAACATAATTCAATTAACAACAATTAACAATGAATAATTACTACGAACTACGAACTACGAACTACGAACTGCGAACTAAATACTCATTACTCATTACTTAAATTAACCATTTTTCCTATAAACTAGATCAAATATATAATAAAAATCTTTAGTATAGGAGAACAAACATTGGAAAATCAGAAAGAAAAAATCTTAGTGGTAGATGATGAGGCTAGTATTCGCCGTATTTTGGAAACTCGTCTTTCCATGATTGGTTATGATGTCGTTACCGCCGCTGATGGAGAAGATGCGATCGCAACTTTTCATGAAACTCAACCAGATTTAGTGGTTTTAGATGTCATGATGCCTAAACTAGACGGCTATGGAGTCTGTCAAGAATTAAGAAAGGAATCTGATATACCCATTATTATGTTAACTGCATTAGGAGATGTAGCTGATCGCATCACGGGTTTAGAGTTAGGCGCGGATGATTATGTCGTCAAACCCTTTTCTCCGAAAGAATTAGAGGCAAGAATTCGCTCTGTATTGAGACGAGTTGATAAAACTGGAGTCGCAGGAATACCTAGTTCGGGAGTTATCTCTATTAATTCTATCAAAATTGATACCAATAAGAGACAAGTTTATAAGGGAGATCAAAGAATCCGTCTCACAGGTATGGAATTTAGCTTACTCGAATTGCTTGTAGGTAAGTCAGGTGAGCCTTTTTCTCGTTCTGAAATACTGCAAGAAGTTTGGGGCTACACACCTGAGCGTCATGTGGATACTAGAGTAGTGGATGTTCATGTATCCCGTTTGAGAGCAAAATTAGAAGATGATCCTAGCAATCCAGAATTGATTTTAACTGCTAGAGGCACAGGTTACTTATTTCAAAGAATACTCGAACCGGGAGAAAAGAAAAAATAGGAAAAAAAACTTCAGAAATACTTTGTTGAAAAAAGGGCTAAAGCCCCTTACTACAAACTGTTAAAGATATTTTTTAAACTAGCATCTTTGTGATTTGTAACGTAAAACAGGCATCTTGCCTGTATTTCCATTAGCTATCCATACTGTTAATTTTAACTCCGAACTCCGGTAAAATCCTACCTGTGTTTTTACCAGATGTTTAATGATTGGCATAACTTTGCATTCCCCAAAAAATCAGGTTTGGATCAACGGTTAATAGTTGACTAAAATCAGGGTAAATGGTTTTGATATATGTTGATAGCAATAAAGCATCTCCTCCTGTTAAGATAATTTTACTTTCAGGATATGTTTTTAACCAATCTTGAGCAAAATCTTTGATTCCTGCTACTATGCTATAAATTATTCCACTTTGGATCGCACAAGGGGTGTTATTTGCCCAACGGGGAGTTATATCCCCTATGATTTCCACTTCGGGTAAGGCGGCAGTATTGAAGAAAAGGGATTGTAATTGTAATTTTACCCCCGGCATAATCGCACCCCCTCGAAAACAATGGTTTATATCCGCACCAGAAAAGGTTAAGGCTGTGCCACTATCTATCACTAAACAGGGAAATCCGTAATGACTACCTCCTCCCCATAAAGCTAAGATGCGATCGCACCCCATACTTTCATAAATATTTTTTAGGGGGATAGTTTTATAGTCAACAATAATGCTTTGAGGGAGAGAAAGATAGATTTTTGTTGCTGAAGGCACAACGGAGGCAATATACAAGGATATTCTACTCTGAAGAAGGGAAGAAAGATCCGTATCTAGCACTGTTTCTAACTCCCCAATGGTATCCACTTGAAGAGTATTCCACGTTTTTCTTAACTCTTTTCCTTGAAAATACGCCCAATGGAGTCGAGAATTACCAATCATTAAACATAGCCAGTTTTCCATTTCGTTGTCCTAGTCGGCAAAATTATTTTATATGATGTTCTAATGTAACTTGATTGTAAAGTGTATATTAAGAATTGTTAACCATGACGCGATCGCTCTTTTCTCAAATTGCAATAGGCAAATAATTACAAAAAATATAACAATATCTAGGGAGATTGTAAAGTCTTGCCTTATTTTTATTTAAACTACTCGAAGGATGCTTTCGGGATCTGCTACGCAGTACACATCTTCTTTTTTGTTAGTATTTTCTGAAAGAGTTTCACCGTCAAAACTCAGGTGAATCGATCGCACTTGTTAATCCTATTCTGAAGGTAAAAAAATAGAATGTATTTGAGTAAATTAAATTTAAACTACTTTCGTAACTATATTCAAGAGGAGATGAATTTCTCTAGTAATAAAGTTATTATTTTAGGTAATAACGCTCAAGGAAAATCTAACTTATTAGAAGCAATCCAATTATTATCTAGCTTAAAAAGTCATCGTACCAATAAAGATTTAGATTTAATTTACTGCGATCGCATCTATGGAGAAATAAAAGCAGAAATCAAAAAAAAGTATGCAGAATATAATTTAAGTATTGTTTTTCCAGCAAAAGGAAAAAGAGAATTAAAAGTTAACTATGAAAAAGTAAATCGTAATTTAGATTTTTTAGGAATAGTAAATACTGTTTTATTTTCTAGTTTAGATTTAGATTTAGTGAAAGGATCACCAGAATATAGAAGAAATTGGGTGGATAATTTATTATTGCAATTAGAGCCAGTTTACAGCTATATAATAAAGGAATATAACCATATTTTAAAACAGAGAAATAGTTTACTAAAAAGACTAAAAAAACAAGGGATTGATAATTATGAAACCTTGCCACAAACCACAATTTTAGAAATGAATATCTGGGAAAATAAACTAATCGAAAATGCCTGTAGAGTCATGAGGCGAAGGAAAAGGGTTTTAGATAAATTAGAACCCTTGGCAAGATTATGGCACAACAAAATCAGTAATCAAACCGAAAAACTAGAAATTATTTACCAACCCAATATAGCCTATAAAAATGATGACGTAGAAAAAATTAAACAAAAAATCAGATCGGAAATAGAAGAAAAGAGAAATGTAGAAATAGCAATGGGAGTTACATTAGTAGGACCTCACCGAGACGAAATCGAATTACTGATTAATCAAGGAGTAGCCCGAAATTATGCTTCTCAAGGACAACAAAGGACATTGGTTTTGTCATTAAAATTAGGAGAATTGCAATTAATTGAGCAAGTAATTGGAGATACCCCATTATTACTGTTAGATGATGTCATGGCAGAATTAGACTTACAACGGCAGAAACAATTATTAGACTGTCTAGGAAATCGTTTTCAAACATTTATCACTACTACTCACCTTAATTACTTTGATGATAAATTATTACAGGAAGCACAAATTATTAGAGTGGATAGGGGGAAAATACTGTTACACGAAAATTAATGAGAATCGATCGCTATTAGTTTAAAAAAAGTAAAAATAGTTTTTTAAAATTTAGATTATTAGCGAAATATCTTCATTATTTAAGTAATAAATAAGGAGTTTTATTGACAATAAGAGCATTTCTTGACACTTGGAATAGCAAAATACTTTTATATGTAATCTTGCTAAATAATGTCTTAGCCTACTATTTTCTCCCTCAACTCTTGTCATATATATTTTACTAATAATTTGGTCTCCATCGGGAATAAATGACGGATAAACTTTATACCCATCTGTTATCCAAAAAAAACATTTCCAATCTTTTACTTTTTCCCATAATTTTTCAAATGTATTAGAACTTCTATCTCCTATTTGCCATTCTAAAATTCCTTTTTGAGCTTTATTTACAGAAGTCCATACCCAGATCTTGTTCTTTTTGTTTCCCACAAAAGTTTGGAGTTCATCTAATTGTCCAACTAAAGGTATTTCATATTGCTATTTATTATTTAATATCTTTTTCCCCGCTCTTTTTACTGTATTGTGATTAACTTTTTTAATCCGTTCTATTCCTCTAAATCCAGTGCTATTTAAGTACATTTTTAGGCATTCTTCTTTTATCTATAAATCATAACCAATATGAGAATAACACTCTACAAATTGACGACCACACTTTTTACATCTATAATTTTGTTTTCCTCTCCTATGACCATTTTTGATAATCTCATTACCATTACATTTAGGACAATTAATTTTCATTTGTATTAATAGCTCTCACACTCTCTAAAATTTTCAGTTATATCCGAACTTCCCCTCGTGCGTTTGTATTGAAATACGGACTAAACCCTTTAATATCAAGACTTTTGGAAAAATTAGACACAAGAATTACTGGGTACATTTTCTCTAAAATTGCTTGTACCCTTTGACTTATATAGTTTTGAGCGATTCTGTAGAGTATCTTGAGATGTTGAACGCTAATCTATTTTAACCGATTATGCTAACAGTGGATAAATTTCTGTACCCAAGTAATGACTTGCATTTTGGCAGAAATTATGACACCATTAAAGAGACTAAATCGAACTTTCATCTATAGGGCGATGCCAAAGGCACAGGCTTTGCCTGCCCGCATTTTAATTATAGTTCGATGCCAAAGGCACAGGCTTCGCCTGCCCGCATCATAATAACGGCTCAAATATAAATAAATCAAGCATTCTCAGACTTCAGATTAGGATACCAGAGGTAAATGTACCCAGTAAAAGAGTAGCGATTTTGGCTATAACCCTTGATTTATATAGGTTATGGCGTTTTAATAAAAGGCAAGTTCGGTTATATTATCAATCATCCCGCAATGATGCAACGCCGAATTCAAAGTTTTGTACCTAAGTTAAGACGTATTTAACTTATATTTTTTGTTCATTCTTGGAAATTACTTAAATGCTTATCTATTGCCCATTCCCCATTCCCTCTCCCCACCAAACAACTTCAATGCAAACCAGCTTACAAAAAAAATTGACTTTGCCCACACTAATCCAGACTGCGCCAATCCCCCGAAGGAATAAACCCTGCCCAAAAATAAGGATTATTATATTGCTCACTATTCAACATCTCTAATTGTACCTGACGTAAAGCATCCGCTCTTCCCTCTCCTTGATTTAATTTTTTGTAGTAATTGCTCATCAGTTCTTTTGTAGCGTCATCAGATACCTCCCAGAGAGTCATTAATTGACTTTGCGCCCCTGCTAACACAAATGCCCGTCTCAAGCCATAAACTCCCTCACCGTTTCTCACATCCCCTAAACCCGTTTCACAGGCGGATAAAACCACCAATTTTGTTCCCCAAAGGTATATACTGGATACATCTAATGCCGTTAACGCCCCATCCATCTTCTTATTCTTCGGGCTAAATCCTGCAAAAGCTAAACCCGATCGCAGTAAAGGATTTTCGCTCTTGGCATTAATGGGCATATTCGTCCAAGAATCCGTTAAATTTGAAGGTGCTTTTTTCTCCTCATCAGGCAAGAAAAATCCGTGAGTAGCAAGATGGAGTATCTTTGGTGCTTTTACCTTAATTACATTTTCTACTAAGGCTTGATTTTCTGTATAAACTATGGCATTAGACAGTAAAGGAATTATCGCCTCTGCTTCCGCTTTTGTACCGGGTAAGGCATTACAACAACCTAAACGAGTTAAATCACCTGCCCTTGTCGCCCCACGAGTTTTATAATTGGCACTAGCCATCAAACTTCGATCTATATCTAAATTATAGGTGGGATTAGCAACGATGACTGGTGGGGATTGGGGTTTAAACTCATTCTGTAGTCTCAGTAAATCTCTCCCACTACTCAGATAGTTAATAGAGTAATCTTTCAGTAAATATTTGCCTTGACGGTTTTGCAATGCTACAAAGGGGATTAAATTCAGTTGACTATCGGGAGAAATAAATAGATTTGTCTTATCGTTTAACAATGGCAAAAGTGGCTCAAAAATCAAAGTATAAATTTCCTGTGAGGTTTTTTCTAACTCTTTTAAATAAGAATCATCCACTATTTGATTTTGCATTCCCCCTAAATAAGCACGAAACAGGAGAGCGAGATTGTCTATTTTCTCGGTTTCCCCTAAATCAATACCTTGAGGGGTGCGATCGGGATGTAAAATATAAACCGCATAACGAGGTTTACCCAATTCTCGGTTTTTGGGGTTATAAGGTTGATAAACCATGTATTCCACTAAAGCAGTATCTTTGGGAATAGCTTTTTGTACTGCCTCAAGGGTAATGGGTTGATTAATTGTCCGAAATTCTGCACTTTGATTGGATAAGTTTGTCTCAATGTCTTTTATTTCTGTTTCTAAAGTAGCGATTAAATTTTTATAAACTTCGGGGGTGCGATTTTCTATTCCTTGATAAGTTAAGGAAGATAATTGATTTCGTTTTTGAGCTAGGTTACTGAATAAAGCCTCTGTTTTAGGGTTACTATTTTGTCTTAATACTGCCACAATCTCACTAAGGGCATCTAAAATCCGTCCTTTTCGCCGTAAAATGGTAGTGAAAGCCAGTTGCGAGGCTTCGGGGTTATCAGGTTGGGCATTAAGATGTAAGGAAATTGTTACATTAGTTGAACCCGAAAGAGTATTAATATAAGCCTGTTTGCGAGATTCATCGCCAATATTATTTAAAAACTCTGTCAGATATTCTTCCTCAATATCTGTGCTTTGAGTTAAGTAATCGAGAGCAAGGGTATATTTATCTTCCGCCCAATATAGAACGCTTAGATTACCGAGGGAATCAGCCGTCGTAGGATGTTTTTTGCCAAAAATTTCTTGATCAATGGCTAAAGACTGAAGATTTAAGGTTTCAGCTTTTTTAGAATTTCCTTGAATATAGTATAAATTAGCAAGAAATTGAAGATTATTAGCAACATCAGGATGTTTTTCTCCTAATATATCTTTTTGAAGGGTTAAAGACTGGAGAGCAAAAATTTCGGCTTCTTTGTAGTTTTTCTGACGATAATATAATTGGGCTAGACTATCAAAGGAAGAAAAAGTTTGAGGATCTTCTTCTCCTAATACCTCTTTTCTAATCACTAAAGATTGAAGATAGAGAGTTTCAGCTTTTTTATAATCTTTCTTCCCCTCATATATCTTTGCTAGATTGTATAGAGATTCAGCCGTAAGAGGATGTTTTTCCCCTAATATTTTTTTTCTTACTTCTAAAGACTGAATCTGAAAAGTTTCAGCCTCTTGATAGTTTCCTTGACGATAGTAAAAATTGGCAAGATTGTTTAAAGTATTAGCTGTATTTTGGTCCTCTTTGTCAAGTATTTCTCTACTGATAGCTAAAGATTCATTAAAAAGATTTTTTGCTTCTTGATAATTTCCTTGACGATTATATAAACCTGCAAGATTTTCCATCGATGTGATAATGTCTGGGTGTTTTTCGCCGAATATTTCTTTTCTGATCCTTAAAGATTGAAGATAAAGTCTTTCAGCTTTCTGATAATCCCCTTGAGTTTCATACAAAATCGCAAGATTATCTATAGAATTGATAGTATCGGTATGTTTTTCTCCTAATACTTCTTCTCTGAAGGCTAAACATTGAAGAAAAAGTATTTCAGCTTTCTTGAAATTACCTTGTTCGTAGTATATTTTGGCTAAATGCTCAACAGACTTGATCGTGTCAGGATGTTTCTCGCCTAATATTTCTTTTCTGATAGCTAAAGATTCAATACTAAACTTTTCAGCATCTTGATATTTTCTTTGTACTCGATATAAACTTGCCAGTTCTGACAGAGAAGAAGCTGTGATGAGATGTTTTCCCCCTAATATCTCTTTTCTAATAGCTAAAGACTCAAGAAAAAAAGTTTCAGCTTGTTTATAATATCTTTGCTCAAAGTATGTAGCACCTACTGTACTGAGAAAAGCGGCTGTACTAACTTCTTTTTCTCCCCATATTTTTTTAGCCATAGTAGTGGCTTCTTGAACAAGTGAAGTACCCTCATTATATTTTCCCTCTTTGAGTAATTTTTGAGCTTGTTCTATTAGCTTTAGTATCTGTAACATTTGTTCTACTTTCTGCATTTTTTGGACTATTTCTCGATCGCTCCTTTGAGAGATGAAAATTTGATTTGATTGAGATGCAACCTTAACGGGGATAAAAAGATTACTACCGAAACAAAAGGCTATCATTATGCCAAGATAAGTTTTTTTATGCAGAAAGATCATGACTTTGGGAAGAAACGACTATATCATGATTGTAGGCTTAATGCACTGATATATTTGATTAATCTCAATATAAATTAATAATCAACCTCAAACCTATTTATATTCGGGTTTTTATTCGACATCAAGCAAATAAAAAAAGGGTTAAAACCCTTACTACGAACCTAATATTTCTCTGTAATATTTCTTTGAGTGATTTTGTTGGGTTACGAATCACGCTAACCCAACCTACAAGACACTACAAGTTACAAGCTAACTTAATTTTTGACTATTGTTGAGGAGTATTGGTACGGAGAAAATCAATAGATTCCTTGGAAGGCCATAATACAATACGATTAAGCATTTCATCATTACCTTGTTTAAAGGCATCTAGCATCCCTTCTAAAATAACAACTTCAATTTGTACAGATTTAGCTAAATCTGGTTGTGCTTGTTTAAAATTATCTACTAATTGTTGTACCTGTTGCTTATCAAAGAAGAACGGTATCACTTCCTGATCATTCTGTTTTATAGTTAAATAACCTTGATCTTCCCCGGCTTTTGCCACAAATAAAGGCACTCCCCCTTGATATTTGTCATTAAGTTGCTGTGCCTGTTGTATTTGCTGGTTAGAAGGCACATAGGCAAATTCTACACCATCTTTTTGTTGACTATTTTTTTCCGCTAACTGATATACTTCTGCTAAGGATACGGGAACAACTTGCACTTGTTTTCCTAAATCTGGATTATCTTTTTTCAGTCTTTCCACAAAAGAATTCGCATCTTGTTTACTGATAAATACTCCGGCTACTCGATTATTGTCCTCTGTGGAGGCAATTAAAGGCGCACCTTGGGCATCAGCAATGGTAAAAACTGGAATTGGTTGCAATTTTTGCACGATCACCTCCATCGGCAATGCTAATATTTTAGTGGTTTGAGTTAGCCAACAACCTGCAACGGTTACACCAATTACACTTAATTGTTTGATTTTATTTAAAAGAGATTTTTGTTCTGACATAAGTAGTTAATATAATTTGTGCTTACTTGAAGGAGACGATTTTTTCCCCTAATGGTTTCTAAACCGATCTTGGATTATTGAGTATCTTAGCAATTTATTTTACTTTTTCTAGTGATTGTATCTTTTTTTTATAATTATTTTAGATTACAGTAGAATAAGATTGATATTTTTTTATAAACTATAGGAGTTAATTATGTGGGCTAGTGCTGTTACCGCCTATTTTCACTATTTGAGCATTGGAATTATTTTTGCATCTTTGGCGATCGAACTTTTTACTCTGAAAGAAAAATTAACCGTAAAAGATGCGTGGCGTATTGTTTGGGCAGATAGTGCCTATGGTGTAGCCGCAGTAGTTATTCTCGTTACAGGGGTTTTAAGGGTGTTATATTTTGCGAAGGATACAGTTTATTATATGCACCAACCGGTATTTTGGGCAAAAATCGCCCTTTATGTGATTGTCGGTACAGTATCTTTATATCCTACTATTTCTTTTATCCTTTGGGTTAAGGGGTTGTTGGAAGAGAAAGCCCCTGAAATTACCCTGAATAAGTATAAAATTCTGAGGGGAATTATTGCTTTTGAGTTAATCGGTTTTAGTATCATTCCTTTACTAGCTTCCATGATGGCTAGGGGAATTGGTGCAGATTGGTTTTCTTCTTAAAAATTTTGGTTCTTCATTAGTTAGTATGCTAAAAACAAAAAGTTAAGTAATTTTTTTCAGTAAAACAGTATCAACTAATTCATCAAAATCAAATTTCCCTAAAAATTCCTCAATAGAAACAAAGAAGATTTGCCCAGATACATTATTAAGTGCGATGGTTGCCGTCTTCGCTCAAGACTTTATCGACAAAAACTAATTGCGCAATTTCACGGGAGTATAGCGATCAGGTTTGAGTTATGATATTCTCATGAAGGTAGGAGTCAGAAGTCGCAGAGAGATACTTAGAAATCAAGGTGTTTAGGCGGTTTCCAAGAAAGAATTTACCAATCTTCCTTATAATTCCCCCTTTGT
>CAYPDC010000106.1:0-14317 GCA_964409355.1 uncultured Cyanobacterium sp. | reverse complement strand
AAGCAGAAAGTAAACGCTATAGTGAGTAACTGTAGATAAGTTTTATATAACAGTAAGTAAAGAGTAGGGAGGCATGGGAGACATGGGAAGGGGTGATGACTTATTACTTAAAAACGAGATTCATACCTTAAATTAGCAATGCCGTAACTATTAACTAATTCTTCATTCTAAATTCTAAATTTTTTCTGTTCTCTTATAAAATAAAAATTAGTCAAGATAAATGAGACAACTATGACAACACAAGAATTAGAAACCAACCAAGACATTAACGATTTCGATAACTTCATCCCCCCGAAAATTAACCCTAAAGATGAAATAGAAACCGTCATCTATAGTCTGGAAGAAAATGATAGCGCAATGGTACAAAAAAACGATGACGGCTATCTCTGGAAATTCCAGTATGGTACAGTCGAAGTTTTTGTGCAACTCACAGGGGAAACGGAGGAGGATTTATTTACAGTGTGGTCTGTTGTATTACCTTTACCTGCTAAAAATGAACCGGAGTTAATGCGTTTGTTGTTAGAAATGAACTGGAGTGGCACTTTTGAGGCTAACTTTGGCATTTTCAATAATCAAATTATACTTTCTACTCAACGCACTGTTGATGATCTTTCCGCTAGTGAAATATCTCGCGCTATCACTTTAGTGGCAACCCTAGCGGATCAGTATGATGAGGAATTACAAGCTAAGTATTTATAATTAATAATTGGGGGTTGATTACCGCTACACATCTCAGGAATGTCCTGAGTGAAGCTAGAATCCCCCGACACAACCGTAGGTTTCTCGGTGGGAGTGTCAATGAGAATAAAGGCTTATAACTGATAAAAACTAACTAACTCTGTCAGTTTATCCCAAGCCTTACCACTAGCGATAATATCCAGACTTTTTTTGATTCCCTGAAGATGTTGCCCTAACGGAATAACTCCTGCTACTTGTAAAGCTAAAGAGGCATTTAAAGCGACAACGGTTGTTTGTGCCTTTGTGCCTTTGCCTTGTAAGACATTAGTTAAAATTCGGGCATTTTCTTCCACATTACCGCCCTTTAAAGCCGACAAAGGCTCAGGAGATAAATTTAACTCTTGAGGATTAATCGTTGTAGCAGTGACAATATCGTCATGCAACACAGCTAAATCAGTAATATCTCCTAAACCAGCTTCATCCAATTTTTCTCTGCCATGTAAAACCATCGCTTTTTTTACTCCCAACAATTTTAGCGCCTCCGCCATGGGATTGATAAATTGAGAATCATAAACTCCAATTACTTGCCCTGTAGGATACAAAGGATTGACTAAAGGACCTAATAAATTAAAGATAGTTCTAATCTTTAACTCTTTGCGGATCGGGGCAACAGATTTCATGGCTGGATGCCAACCGGGGGCAAACAAGAAGGTTATTCCCACGGCGGATAAGGCTTCTTTGGATAGGGAATCAGGAACATTTAACTGAATTCCCAAATACTCTAACACATCCGCAGAGCCAACTTTACTCGAAGCGGATCTATTACCGTGTTTTGCTACTTTTACCCCCGCCGCACAGGCTACAAACGCCACTGCGGTAGAAATATTGAATGTGGATGCCCCATCTCCACCAGTACCACAGGTATCAATTACTGCCTCTGAATAACTGATTCTTTCTGATTGTAGAGATTGATTTTGCAAAATTGTTGCCATTCCTGCTAATTCTTCGGCAGATACTCCTTTTGCCTGAATAGCGGTTAGAATTGCCCCTGAAAGGGTAGGAGAAATTTCTTCTTTTAACCATCCTCTCATTAAATCTTCCGCTTGGGTTTGAGTGAGGGATTGTTTTTCTAATAGTTGTTTGAGTAATTCAGACCAGTCTTTATCCATTAATGTTTTGGTAATGGGTTATTATGGCTATATCCTACCATTGAGATTATTTTCCATCAACTATTATTTTTCAGTATTACTGATTTAAGGTATAAATCTCGTTTTTAAGTAGTCATCACCCCTTCCCCTTATCACCCTAATTCAGCAACTATTATTTTTCTTTGATTTTCTGTATTGGTTTTTGTTACTTATATCCAACTTACCTGCTATTATAAGTGATAAACTTAATTATAAATAAAGTTAGCTCGGTTCAATTACTGAGAATAAATAGAAATGGATGTTTTTACTTTATTACGTCAACAACAACTAGATTTTTGCCGTCGTTTAGAAGTTGGGAAATCATTGTTGGATGAGGAGCATTATTTTTCAAAGGAGTTGGTAATCCTCGAACAAAATGTTATTGAAAAAGTTACCCTAGAGTCTATACAAGAAGCGGAAGATATTATTCACCAATATCAATTTGATTATCCTCGTCAACAAATTTTAAATACTGTTTTTTATGGCAAATTAGTAGAGTATAGTTTTTCTTCTCGCTATGGTCATTTATTCTCTTTTATCCCGAATAATCCTGAATATATCAACTTTGATTCTTATACTGTTACTCAACATCATTTATATTTTAAAAATAATCATGATATTCGGATTTTATTAAAGGCTTGTCACGGAGATTTCAATAATAGTGTGTTAACTTTATCTACCCAAGAATTTAATGAACATGATGTTTTTGTTTTTTCTCTTTGCCCTCATGATCTAACACAAAATATGCACACTTTTCCCCTTTTATTATTAGGGTTTATTACAAAAGATCTTATCAAAAAGAACGTATATTATAACAATAATTTAAAGTTTAATTTGGAGATTCAAGATTTACTTTATATCGGTGGCTTTATCGATTATTTTACTGTTTCGCCTGATTCTAATGCTGTTTCTTTTGAGGTTATAAGCAACAACAACAAATTATCCCCAGTTAATATTCCCTTAAAGAAAGGAGAATATAATCAAGTTGTAGAAATTCTTAATACAGAGCAAGATGATAGTTTACCTCCTCATAAGTTATTATTTCTCAAGGGAATATGTTACTATCGTTTAGGGCAAAAAAGAAAAGCAATTGATTGTTTTTTACAGGTTATTAACTTAAATAGTGATTCTTATTTTAGTTATCATTGGTTAGGTCAAATTTATCAAGATATGGAAGAATATGAACGAGCTTTAAATTGTTATAATACTGAAATAAAACTTAATAGTATTAATTTCTTTGCTTATTTTAATCGGGCTTTAGTTCACAATAAATTAGATAATTTTGTACAGGCTTTAGATGATTATAATGTTGCTGTAAAAATCAATCAAAGTTTCTTTCAGACTTTTTATAATCGAGGAATTATCTGTTATAAATTAGGGGATTATTATGGTGCGATCGATAATTATTTACAGGCATTAAAAATTAATCCAGACCTGCCTAATGCTCATTATAATTTAGCTATTATCTATCAACAATTAAATAATTATAAACAGGCGATCGCATCTTATCAACAAGCCATTGAACTTAAAAAGAATTATATAAACGCTTATTATAATTTAGCTATTTTACAAGCAAACATCGGGCTTTATAAACAATCAATAGAAACTTATGAAACAATATTAACTATTGATCCCAGTTTTATTCCAGCTATTTATAATCATAAATCATTGGTTTTATTACTGAAAAAAGAAGGAAATATTATCCTTTCGGAAAATGATAGTTCATCTCATATCGCTCATGCGGTTGCTGATATAATTAATGTCTCACGAGAGAATAACACAACTTATTCTTCTGAGGAAAAATCTAATGATAATTTCTCGATTATGAATAATCATAGATCTTTTGATTTTTTAGCCATAGATTAAAAGACGAAGGCATCTAACGATAAACTGGTAAAGTAAAACGAAAACAACTCCCCTGATTACCGTTGTTGTCAACCCAAATTTGACCATAATGGGCATTAATAATTTGCCGACATAGACTTAAACCAATACCATAACCATCTTCTTTTCTATCTCTTTTTAAACGAAAATGTCCTTCAAAAATCTTTTGTTTTTTTGTTTCAGGAATCCCAGAACCTAAATCAATAATACTTATTTGTACTTTTTGAGTAGTTTTATGAATAATAGATAAAGTTATCGGTTGATTTTTCGGACTATATTTAATGGCATTTTCCAACAAATTAATAATAACTTGTCTAATCAATTTAGGATCGGCATAAACTGGAGGTAAATCTTGAGGAATTTCTTTGATAATGTATTGTTTTTTTTCCGTTAATTTAGTTTGTAAGTTATTGATAATTTCTTCAGTAATATTAACAAGATTAACTTTGACTGGAACAATGTTCAATTTACTACAAATATCTTTAGATGCTTGAAGTAAATCATTAATCATTTTATTCATAATTAAAAACTGATTTTTTGCCTGTTGAAATAATTTTTTGGATAGAGAAGGATCTGATTTTATATCTTTTTTATTCTGCACTAGCTCAATGGTTTCTAGGGCTATAGATGCTGCGGTTAAAGGACTTCTTAAGTCATGAGCTAACATTGCTAACATTTGATCTTTAAATTCTATTTGCTGTTTTAATTGATTCACTTCTTTTTTTAAGTCAAAAATTTCATCTCTTAAACGAATTAATTCTGAGGATGGTAAACAAGTTTGTAGCAAAGAATCCTGCTCATTGGAATCATGAAAAATATTTCTATTTTCTTGTAAAGAAGTTTGCCACTTATACCAATATTTTTTGAGCTTTGCTGTTAGGTTTGTTCCCGCTAAAGTTTGTTGTGGTGGGGGATTTACTTTGACTAAAGCAGGAGTAGCTACTAATTTAAAATGCTCCACTAAATGAGGATATTTACTAATTTCTAATACCTGTAAATGAAAGTTATAATCTTTACTTAAACCTTTCAAATATTCCTTTATTTGCTCTATATTTTTCCGAGAACTATGACGATTATCAACAAATAATAATAGCTGTAAATTTTCTGGATTTAAGTTCGAATTATAAGAAAAAAATTCCGCCATAGTTTCTGATAAAGTCATAGTAGAATAAGTATCTTTTTCTGAGACAGTAATAATAGTCTTTTTTGTCAATTAAGTCCTATTATTAATAAAACATAAAATATCAGTCAATACTATCTTACATTAGATTTACTGACATTAGTGTCAGATTTTGCAGTAGAATTGGAAGGCAGTGTTTAAGTGTTTAACGTTAAGAGAATAAATGGATTTATCTTTAGATTTTGGTACTTATACTTTATGGTCGGTATATGGCACGATCGCATTTTTGGTTTTAGCAATTTTAGGCTTTATTTTCCAATGGGGATTTCGTTTTCGCTTCGTTGGGGCGACAGGATTTATGACAGTGTTAACGGTGGGTTTATTTGCCTTAAGTCTTGGTTTGTTCGATCGAGTAGAAATCCCCAATGCCGTTAGATATAATCTGGTTTATGATACTGGCACGAATCAGGCGGTAATTGCGGTGAAAGAGGATATTACTGAAGAAGAATTAGAAGCGACTTTAAAACAAGCTGCGATCGATTTATTCTCTTATGGTAGAACTGCCACCGATGGGGATGATAAACTAACCATTAGGGCAAGAGTGCAAATTCATCAAGAAAATATTACATATCCTTTATATCTAGGACAAATTAGGCGTTCTTTAGTGACGCGGGAAAATGATAACCCAGAAATCGCTATTTTTCAAGATAGTTTAAAGAAACGACAATCATTGATCAACTAATTTTATCTCAGGTAACGTGGATTTTTTTGGGTAGATTTCCCCCTTGTCAATCAAAGCGGAAAACATTATCTTATATAGGTAAGTACAATAGGTTAGTTAGTTGTGAAATCTAATTCCTTCCTTCGGAAAAATAAGGCATCATACCCTATACCATTTACTTAATAATTCAAGGAGGATTTAATGAAAGAGCAACTAATTACTATTTTAGATTTTTTTGGTTTTGCCTGTTGGTTAGAAATTACGACAGAAAATCCTGAATGTATTTATTATTTTGGACCTTTTTTAAACCAAAAACACGCTGACTCTTTAATACAAGGCTATATAGAAGACTTAAAAGAGGAAAATGCTATGAATATTAATATCGGCTTTAGGCGTTGCAAACCTGACAATTTAACTGTTTTTGAGGAAGATATGCCTTATGCTGAATTAGCTACTTCTGTTTACTAATAAGTAATGAGTGATAAGTAATGAGTAATAAGTAATTATCAACTATTAATTTTTAATGTTTAATTCTTAATTCCTCAATGTCATAACTACCAAAAATCTTCACGGTTTTCGTGACATTCTTTAATTCTTGTAAAGCCTCTTGAATCGGTTTTCCCTCGCTATCCCCCTGTAAATCGATAAAAAACAAGTATTCTCCTAGGCTACGTTTTGTAGGGCGAGATTCAATTTTAGTTAAATTAATCCGTTTATCAGCAAAAATTTGTAAGGGTTTGACTAAAACCCCGGGGATATTCGCTTCAAAGGAAAAAGCTAATGAGATATAATTACCTCTAGTTTTGCCGATGCGATCGACCACCCAAAAACGAGTACAATTATCAGGATAGTCATTAATATTCTCTGCCTTAATGGGTAAATTATATAACTGTGCAGCACGAGAAGAAGAAATCGCTCCTGCCGTTGGTTCTTGATTGAGGTGATGTAAAGCCTCTGTGGTAGAATTAGTGGGGATCAAACTAGCTTGAGGTAGATTTTTCTCCAACCAATTTTGACATTGTGCTAAGGCTTGAGGATGAGAATATACGGTTTTTATGCCCTGCAAACAAGTTCCACGGGATAATAAATTATGTACGATGGGTATGGTTAAACCTTTACGAATATATAATCCTTCTAATTGCCATAAAGTATCAAGGGTAATGGCAACAGTGCCTTCAATGGAATTTTCCACTGGCACAATGGCTATATCCGCCTTTCCTTGTGCTAAAGTCTGTATCGTTTGAGAAATGCTAGGAATAGGAACTAATTGAGAATCAAGATTGTGCTTTTTTTTCAGGATTTGGGAATAATAAAGTGTTGCGACTTCTGAGTATGTACCTTCTGGACCTAAATAGGCGATAATTTCCGTCATATTATTTTACCTGAGTTCGATGCAAAAACACTAAAGGCAAGATAGGAAGATGTGGAGGGGATGGGAAGTATAGCCATTGAATTTGCTAAATTATCGAAGATAATCAATTTATGATGGTTTTTCATCAATATATCTTATATTTAACAGAATTCCTACAGTAGCTATGATAAATTAATAAAAAATAATTGTTATAAATTAATATTTATTATTTAACCTGATACCTGCCACCCGCAACCTGACACCTTATTCCTAATCAATAATTTACACGACGAGCAGTAAGAGAGCCATCTTAGTTTGTACCAGAAAAGACCACTGCGGGGAATTTACTTTGAGCTTGAAACATAGTAGTTGTTCTCGCATTTTCTTGCCAAAAATTAATTACTTCCGTTGCTTGGTTGAGTAATTCAATTTTTTCGGTTTCTGTAATCCAAGTTTTAGTATCTAATTCATCTTTCAACTCTTGCCAAGCATCGGTACGAGGCCAGAAATAATAAGGGGTTAAAGGACTAATACCTTTACTGATAACATAATCTACCGCTAATGCGACATTTTTATCTAACCAAACTACTTTAAGAACAAAACGAGCGTCAATGGTTGTTTCTAGTTGATTTTCTATAGTGGTTTCCAATTAAACCTCCGAATAACAGTTAATAAAACACTAATAATATTTATAGACATTATGATATTGTACCCTAAAGTTCGCAGATTCGATCGAATTTTTCCCGATAAACACAAGCAAAAATACTTTATATGACAAGAGAGATTGAACAATATCAATATAAATTTAAAAGGGTTGAACATTGTTCAACCCCTACGTTTTGCGGGAAATATTTGAAGTTAAGCTAATTCCCGGGAAGTTAACTTCTCAATATTCGCCTGAGTTTGATATAACAAATTATCACGACTATCTTTAATCCGATCGATTTGGGGTAAAAGATTACGAGATTGAAGGCTCATGTGTATTTGTAAGTGAGCCACATAATCACTTATATCCTCTTTTTTTGATTGATTAATGCCAGAAAGTGGTAAATTCATGGGATGATTGAATACCTAAATATATAGCTAGTTTATACCGTCAAAATTTATCATTTTTTCCTTGAACAGTCAATCTTTCCTTTGTATTGTTTAACTTTTATGGGGTTATTTTTAATATTTCTTAATATTGATTCTTCGGGAAAAGACCTAATTGTTTTAAATTATTATAGTTGTGCTAATCTAAAAGAAAATAAAATCCTTCCGTTCATTTTTAAGTCTCACTATTGAATCATAGCAAATACCCATGGCTAATTCTTCTCCCTCATCCTCCAAACCTCTAATTAACCAAGTTGACTGGTATGCGATCGCATCTAAAATTAGAATTCAGAATGAAAAACTAAAAGCAAAAATTAGTGAATTGGAAACGATTATTGAAGAACAAAAACAGCAGATAAAAGTTCAAGTAATCAAAAATCAAGACTATTTTCATTTAGAAGAAAATCAACAGGAAAAACTAAGACAATTGCAGTTAGAAATTACAGAAAAAGATGAACAAATAATCAATCAAAAATCAACTGTTGATAATCTTACTCAAGAGTTAGAAAAAATTCAACAACAAACCGCTCGATTAGAAAGAGAATGTTCTTTAATTCAGGATAGCTATAATGAGCAACAACATCAATTAAAACAAGTAGAAAAAGAAAATAAAGAATTAAAAATAAGATTGCAAAGACAGCAGAGATATAATATTCAATATAAAACTGCATTAGATCAGGTCATCAATGCTTCTTCAGTAGAGGGTAACGCTAACAGTGTGATCAAATCCTTTAGTGAAAATAATATACCTCCTTCTTTTGTCACTAATAAAAGTCAACTAAATTTAACAAACCCAGAGGAAATTATACCAGAGAATCAGGATATAATAGACACAATTCAAGAAAATGAATTGAAAGAAAATATCTTAGAAATTAAGCCTTCTTCTCCAGAAGAAAATAATAGTGATTCTGACTTGGCAAACTTGCCTTCAAGGGAATCAGAAAATCAAAATAGTATTCTCAAAAAAGTGGATATGAAAGAGAGTAAAATAGTGCCAGAAACGCCAGTAACGGAAAATAAAACAGATAAAGAGGAGAAAAAACCAAGAAGAAGAATGTTTATACAACTCCCTCAATTTGGGAGAAAAAAAGAAGATGAATGAAGAATTGAGCATTGAGAATTTAGCGTGTAGTTATGACTAATAGGGTGAGAATTTTATAGGGATTAAAAATGACTATTTTTTTTGAATTTGAACGAGATTTTATCGATTCTTTAAGATGTATTCCCATGATTGTTAGATATAAACTCGACACTTGTGGGGTAAAATTAAAACTTAATCACTGGCACATTTTCGATGAAAAAGAAAAAGAGTCTTTAGTGTTTAAACCCTGTGAAACTTTAGATGAAATTAAAGAATATGCCCATTATTTACAAGAATTAATCAGGAAAAAAACAGGAGAATATGCCAAAACTTTAGAAATAGAATTAACCCCACAATGGTTAAATATTGATAAAATCCCAGAGCAAATACAGGAAAAAGAAAAAGAATTTAATTTTCACTTAGAATTATCTCAATGGCAAAAACTAACACCATTACAAAGATTTGTCTTAATCAAATTGAGTAAATCGGGGCATGAAAATCGTAATTTTTTACCTGCTTTAAAAGAGTTTAATTTAATCAAATAAAATACTCATTAATCAAATAAAATACTCACTAATCCCAAGGCTGTTTCATTCTCTGAATTTAATTATTAAGTCAAAAGCAAGACAAGGATTTTCAATTATCAACCGCTTTGCAATAAATAAATTGATAAAGCTAATAGACAATGTTCAATAAATTGAATTAATAGAATTAATAAAGTATAAATTTACCTAGACTTTGAAACGATTCTGCATTATTTTATATTGATAATTATTTTTTATAAATTTGTTTCTTCTACAGTAGTTATGATAAATTGTTCCTAAAAAAGGGTGTCAGGTGTTAGGGAAAGTTAAAATTGTTAACTTATAATAATTCCATTTTTAAAATAATTAAACCCATAACTATTAAATGAATATTTCTCTAATTAATCAAGCTGAAAAATACTTAAATAAAACTGCTATTATTAACCAAGAAAAGGAGTTTGCTTATCAAGATTTACTCTTTGTCTCTCATCAAATAGCTAGTTTATTATTAACAGAAAAAAAAGATTTACAAGAAGAAAGAATTGCTTATTTAATCCCCTCCGAATTTATCCATGTGGCAACCCAATGGGGGATTTGGAGAAGTGGTGGAATTGCTGTGCCTTTATCTATTTTTCACCCCCTTCCAGAGTTAGATTATGTTATTCAAGATGCACAGGTTTCGGTTATTATTGCCCATCCTAATTATGAAAAGATAGCACGATCGCTCTGTGATAACAATAATTGCCGTTTGATTCTCTCGGATGAAATAACCAATACTGATAGTTTAGTGGATTTGCCCGAAGTTGATCATCAGCGAAGGGCTTTAATTCTTTACACCAGTGGCACAACTGGTAAACCGAAAGGAGTTGTGATTACCCATAAAAATATTCTCTCACAAGTACAAACTTTAGTTAACGCTTGGGGTTGGCAATATTGCGATCGCATCTTACATACTTTACCCTTGCATCATATTCATGGCATTATTAACGTTTTAACCTGTGCTTTATATAGTGGTGCGCAATGTCATTTACTACCGAAATTCGATGCCGAAACTGTCTGGGATTATATTATAGAAGGTAATTTAACTATTTATATGGCAGTACCGACAATTTACGTCAAATTAATTAACTATTGGGAGCAATCAGATATTACAAAAAGAGAAAAAATGACGGCAGGTTGTAAGGCAATGAGATTAATGGTTTCAGGTTCTGCCGCTTTACCAATTAGTGTATTACAAGCATGGCAAAAGATCAGTGGTCATTTCTTACTAGAGCGTTACGGGATGACGGAAATCGGCATGGCTTTATCGAATCCCCTAGAAGGAAAACGCCTTGCGGGTTATGTGGGTAAACCCTTATCGGGGGTGGAAGTTAGGTTAGTAGATGAGAGGGGTAATATTGTTGAGGGAAATACATCTGGAGAAATTCAAGTGAAAGGGGATAACGTCTTTCTCGAATATTGGCAAAAACCAGAAGCGACAAAAAAAGCCTTTGTGGATGGATGGTTTCGCACGGGGGATTTAGCGATAGTCGAAGATGGCAATTACCGAATTTTGGGCAGATTATCGTTAGATATTATTAAAACGGGAGGTTATAAAGTATCGGCGTTGGAAATAGAGGAAGTGTTGCGCACTCATCCCCATATTAAAGATTGTGCCGTAGTTGGGGTAAAGGATGAACAATGGGGAGAAAGGGTGTGCGTTGCTGTTATTCCAAAAGATAAAGACAATTTGACTTTAGATGAGTTAAGACAGTGGGCAAAAGAGAGGTTAGCAGTGTATAAAATTCCCACTAAAATGTTGATAATGGACGATTTTCCCCATAATGCTATGGGTAAGGTGATGAAACCTAGTATTGTCAAGCTATTTCATTAAAACTTCTTGGGTGGCTAATTTATCTCAACTATCTGATGATGTTATTGTGTGAATAAACGGATAGAGAAATTAAAAAAAATAATAACCGACGTTTCCCAAGGTTTACTAGGGTGATTTCTTTCTTATAATTCCCCCTTTGTTAAGGGGGGTTAGGGGGGATCATGCAGGGATATTTATTATTAGAAATCACCTAAGCAGTAGCTAACTCAGGTTGAGGACGTTTGCTGTTACGGATACCTTCGATCGCATCTGCATAACTAGGCGCTTTAAATACAGCAGAACCAGCTACAATAGCATTAGCTCCAGCCTCTAAAACTTGCCAAGTATTGTTAGGTTTCAAACCACCGTCAACCTCAATCCAAGGATCTAAACCTCTCTCATGGCACATTTCACGCAAAGCCTTGATTTTAGGTACAACAGAAGGAATGAAACTTTGTCCGCCAAAACCGGGGTTAACACTCATGATTAAAACTAAATCACAAATATCAATTACATAGTCAATTAACTCTAAAGGAGTAGAAGGATTTAAAACCACCCCAGACATCTTGCCTAACTCACGGATTTGACAGAGAGTACGGTGTAAATGGGGAGAAGCATTATGTTCAGCATGAACAGAAATAATGTCAGCACCTGCTTTAGCGAAGTCTTCTACATACTTCTCAGGCTCAACAATCATTAAATGGACATCTAAAGGCTTTTTGGTGTAAGGGCGGATGGCTTCCACAATTAAAGGACCTATGGTAATATTAGGTACAAAACGACCATCCATAACATCCACATGAATCCAATCTGCACCAGCTTCGTCAACGGCTTTGATTTCATCTCCTAAACGGCTGAAATCCGCAGACAAAATGGAAGGAGAGATAACTACTTTTTTATCAGTCATAATTATTAATAAATTAAATTATATAGATTAACTTTTGTTGTGTTAATTGTAACAAAATGTTTAATTTGTCTATAGTTTATCAGCTATTGACAAAATCGAGAATATAATTAGCAGTAATTTCTGATTTTTCTAAATGTGGCACATGACCACAATCCTCAATCCAAATTAACTTACTTTGGGGGATTAACTCTTGAAATTGACTAGCGGGTTTTATGCCTAAGATTTGGTCATTTCTCCCCCATAAAATCAAGGTTTCTGCTCTAATTTGCCCTAATTCCACCTTATAAGAGCCATAACCGCCACTTTTGGTAAAAGAAATTAACGCCTTACTCCAATTCTCACATTGTAGATGTAACGCCGCACATCTTAAGGCATCTTCACTGGCAAATTCTGGATTAAAATAAGCCGTCTTACTAATACTCTGCCTTACTTTCAAATTCCGTAAAAATTCTGTGGCTAAATAACCCAATGGGGGAAACAAAAATTTCCCGATAATCGGTTGCTTTGTCAAACCGCCACTATCTAACAAGACTAATTTCTCTACTGCTTGGGGATAACTTAAGCAAAAGTCGATCGCACTCGCACCCCCCATTGACGCACCCACTAAAATCATGGGTTTGTTAATCATGGTTGACCAAAAATGATAGAGATGAGTTCTAATACTATGGGGAGAATAGTTTAAATTAGCCTGTCTTTGAGTAAAACCAAATCCCAATAAATCCACTAGCCAAACTTCGTATTCTTGCTCTAAAAATGGAAATAAACGGCGATATTCAAATAAAGAACTGTCAAAACCGTGTAATAACAATAGGGGAGTTTTCCTTTCTCCTGTTTTCACATAACTTGTGGCGATTTCCTCTCCACTTAAGGGAGTATTTATCTTTGTAAACTGGATTTGCTCAAAAAGTGCGATCGAATCTTTTTCTATAAGTTTTTTTGCTTCGGTAATAATTTCGGGAGAAAACATCATCAATTTAGAATTTAGAGAGATTTGTTCAAGTCTATAAGTAAATTATTGCATTTCATCGTCTCTGTTAATTTCCCACGGGCTAAAAACTTTAAATAAGGAGAAGTTAAAATCACTGACATTACGGGTAACAATAATCAAATTATATTCTAGTGCCGTTGCTCCTATTAAACTATCCATGATGGACAATTTATTTCCATTAGCTTCAGATTCGCCAGTTATTTCTGCCCATGTATTTAAAATTTCTTGACTTAAAGGTAAAATACGACCATCAAATTGTTTTTCAAGTATTTTGATCCATTTATTTAGTTTTACATAACGCTCAGGTTGTGATTTTCTAATCTTAAAAATGCCTTTTTTTAGTTCAGCAATAGTTAATATACTTATGAATAACCTGTCTTTTTGTTGATCATCTAACCACTTTATTACTGATTGATTTGGCTTCTTTTTGCTATATTCAGAAATAACACAAGTATCAAGTAAATAATTCATATATCAATCTCCCTCCCAGTATCTTTATCTCTCTTAAATAAATCTTCATAATCATCAATTTCTCCTATGAGAAGATAATCTGATAATTTATCTTTTTTTTCTTGGTTTAAATCAGGCTTATTCTCATCTTCTGTTAAGATTATAACTCTCACGTTATCTCTTGTATTTAAGTATTTAACATAAGCCATCGGAATACTAATATTTCCATCTTGAATATCAGTAGTAAATTCATAAGCTCTCATACTTTTTTTCCCTCAAAGCTATATTACTCAAAAAGGTAATGAAAAATTAAGTTTTTTAGTCAAACAATAAGTCAGTATTATATAATTAGGAGTTACGCATTGACAAATTAACTTAAATATGTTGTTGAAAATAATCTGCTCATGTTTAGAGTGCCATCGCTCTGGGAAAATGAGCAAAAAGATGGTAAAATTTAGTAAAACTAAGCTATTTTCTCTTTT
>CAYPDC010000105.1:0-14420 GCA_964409355.1 uncultured Cyanobacterium sp. | reverse complement strand
TCACAGTATTCTTCAAAAAAGTCGAAGCCAAAGCGAACTAATCGGTCTTTATGAGTAGATAAGGCGGTTTCCAAGAAAGAATTTACCAATCTTCCTTATAATTCCCCCTTTGTGTTTTGGGGGGTTAGGGGGGATCATGCAGGTATTATTATAGCGTTGATACTAGCGGCGGCTCGTTACTTTTTCCCGAATATTGTCTTATAATTCGTAATTCACAATTCGTAGTTCATAGTTCATAGGTAAATATTTGTAACTGAAAATCGGTAATTCTCAAAGAAAGAAGGAAACTAGAAAAAAGAGATCAATTAAGTGGAGAAATTATTAGATGAAATTAGCATACTGGATGTACGCAGGACCAGCACACATCGGTACTCTAAGGGTTGCAAGTTCTTTTAAAAACGTTCATGCTATTATGCACGCACCTCTAGGTGATGATTATTTTAACGTGATGCGATCGATGTTGGAAAGAGAAAGGGATTTTACTCCCGTTACTGCTAGTGTAGTCGATCGCAACGTCTTGGCAAGAGGCTCTCAGGAGAAGGTTGTGGACAATATTGTCCGTAAAGACAAGGAGGAAAAACCAGATTTGATAGTGTTAACTCCCACTTGCACATCTAGTATTTTACAGGAAGATTTAGAAAATTTTGTCCAACGAGCGCAGTTGAACTCTAATAGTGATGTTTTATTAGCAGATGTTAACCATTATCGAGTTAATGAATTACAGGCGGGCGATCGCACCTTAGAACAGATTGTCCAATTTTACCTACAAAAAGCCGAGAAAAAGGGGGATATTGTCACGGAAAAAACCCCTAATCCCTCAGTAAATATTATTGGTATCTCCACATTAGGATTCCACAATCATCATGATTGTACGGAATTGCAAAAATTGATGAGAGATTTAGGTATTGAGGTTAATTTAGTTTTACCAGAAAGTGCCTCAGTACATGATTTGAAAAAGATTCCTTCTGCTTGGTTTAACCTTGTGCCTTATCGAGAATTAGGGTTAATGAGTGCGCGTTACTTAGAGGAAAAATGGGGAATACCTTATGTGGATATAACCCCCATGGGAGTGGTAGAAACTACCCGTTGTATTCGCAAAATTCAGTCTATCCTTAATTCTCAAGGTGCTAATGTGGACTATGAGGAATTTATTGAGCATCAAACCCTCTATGTCTCTCAAGCAGCGTGGTTTTCTCGCTCTATTGACTGTCAAAATTTAACAGGGAAAAAAGCCATCGTTTTTGGTGATAATACCCACGCAGTGGCGATGACGAAGATTTTAGCCCGGGAAATGGGCATTCATGTGGTTTTAGCAGGTACTTATTGCAAATACGATGCCGATTGGTTTACTCAACAGGTAAGTGAATACTGCGATCGCACCTTAATTAATGATGATAACGGGGAAATAGCAGATGCGATCGCCCGAATTGAACCTGCGGCGATTTTTGGAACACAAATGGAGCGTCACGTAGGCAAACGTTTAAATATTCCCTGCGGTGTCATTTCTGCACCTATCCACATTCAAAACTTCCCTATCGGCTATAAACCCTTTATGGGCTATGAAGGCACAAACCAGATCGCCGATTTAGTGTATAATTCCTTTACCCTCGGCATGGAAGATCATTTATTAGAGATATTCGGCGGACATGATACCAAAGAGGTGATTACTAAAGGTATATCGGCTGACTCTGATTTAAACTGGGATAACGAGGCACAAAAAGAATTAAATAAAGTGCCGGGGTTTGTCAGAAGTAAAGTTAAACGCAATACAGAAAAGTTTGCCCGAGAAAGAGGTTTCAATCAGATCTCCCTCGAAGTTTTATACGCCGCCAAAGAAGCGGTATCCAATTAGGAATTGAGAATTAAGAATTAACAAAAATAAGTAAAAACCTTTTCGGGTTCAAGATGGTTTTGAGCCCAAAGGCGATCGCTTATAGAGAAAGGATCAAGATTGATTTAAGGGAACGAACCATAGTAGTCTCCAAAATTTAATATTTTTTAAGATTCTATCATATCAATCGTATAGTAATAGTTACATAGACAAGAATCGATCATAAACCCTGTTCACGATACAATCACATAAAGAGAAATATTATATTAATTTAAGGATGCGATCGTGACTGAAAAGAAAAGCTATAAAGATACAGTAAATTTACCAAAAACAGGCTTTGATATGAGAGCCAATGCCGTCAAAAAAGAGCCAGAATTGCAGGAATTTTGGGAAAAAGAACAGGTTTACGAGAAATTAGGTCAAAATAATCCTAAAGACTTGTTTGTCCTCCATGATGGGCCTCCTTACGCTAATGGTAGCTTACACATGGGACACGCATTAAACAAAGTCCTTAAAGATATTATTAATAAATATAAATTATTACAAGGTCATAAAGTTCGCTATGTCCCCGGATGGGATTGTCACGGATTGCCGATCGAGCTTAAAGTATTACAAAGTTTGAAACAAAAAGAAAGAGAAGCATTAACCCCCATTACCCTCCGTCACAAAGCCCATGATTTCGCTTTGAAAGCTCAACAAGAACAAGCTGAAGGGTTTAAACGCTATGGCATCTGGGGAGATTGGGAAAACCCCTATTTAACTCTATTACCAGAATACGAAGCCGCCCAAATAGGAGTATTTGGCAAAATGGCATTAAACGGGTATATCTATAGAGGCTTAAAACCTGTACATTGGAGTCCAAGTTCACAAACTGCTTTAGCTGAGGCAGAATTAGAATATCCTGAAGGGCATACTTCTCGCAGTATCTACGCTAGTTTTACCTTAACCAAGTTAGGGGAAAAGGCTCAATCTTTAGGGGAATTTATGCCCAGTGTCGCTGTAGCTATCTGGACGACAACCCCTTGGACAATTCCGGGTAATCTCGCCGTTGCGGTTAATGGGCATTTGGATTATGCAGTAGTGGAAGTTATCCCCCCTAACCCCCCTTTGAAAGGGGGGAATGACGCAGAAAATGATCCTCCCCAACCCCCCTTAATAAGGGGGGAGACGGAGTCGGGGGAATCAAATGACTCCCCTCGCCTTTCCCTGAGCGAAGTCGAAGGGAGAGAGGGGTTGGGGGTGAGGTATCTCATCGTTGCTAAAGACTTAGTAGAAAGTTTAAGCAATATCCTCGGTTGTCAGTTAACCATCAAAACTGTTGTCAAAGGAGAAGAGTTAGAATTATCTACCTATAAGCATCCCTTGTTCGATCGAGAAAGTCCAGTGGTCATCGGCGGTGATTATATTACCACCGAATCTGGTACAGGTTTAGTGCATACCGCACCGGGGCATGGTCAAGAAGACTATATCACAGGACAAAAATACCACTTGCCTATTTTATCCCCTGTGGACGATCGAGGTAACTTTACGGAGGAAGCTGGAGAATTTCAGGGTTTAAACGTCTTAAAAGACGCAAATCAGGCGATTATTGACGCTTTAACCGCAAAAGGTAGCTTATTGAAAGAGGAAGCCTACGCCCATAAATACCCCTACGATTGGCGTACTAAAAAACCGACAATTTTCCGTGCTACAGAACAGTGGTTTGCTTCCGTTGATGGTTTCCGTGACTTAGCATTGAAGGCGATTAAAGATGTAACTTGGATTCCCTCTCAAGGAGAAAATCGTATTACTCCTATGGTGGGCGATCGCAGTGACTGGTGTATTTCTCGTCAACGCAGTTGGGGTTTACCGATTCCCGTGTTTTACGATGAGGAAACCAACGAACCATTATTGAATGAGGAGACGATTAACCACGTTAGAGATATTATCAGAGAAAAGGGTTCTGATGCTTGGTGGGAGTTGTCGGTAGAGGAATTATTACCCGAAAGTTATCGCAACAACGGCAAAACCTATCGCAAGGGTATGGATACTATGGATGTATGGTTCGATTCTGGTTCATCTTGGGCGGCGGTTGCCCATCAGAGAGATGAGTTAAAATACCCTGTGGACTTGTATTTGGAAGGATCTGATCAACATCGGGGATGGTTTCAGTCGAGCTTATTAACCAGTGTAGCAGTTAACGGCATCGCACCCTATAAAACGGTTTTAACTCATGGTTTCGTCTTGGATGAAAAGGGCATGAAGATGAGTAAATCATTGGGTAACGTTGTCGATCCGAATCTTATCATCAATGGTGGCAAAAATCAGAAACAACAACCGCCCTATGGTGCAGATGTACTGCGTTTATGGGTATCTTCTACGGACTATTCGGGAGATGTGCGCATCGGTGATAATATCATCAAACAATTAGCAGACGTTTACCGTAAAATTCGTAATACTGCTCGTTTTTTAATTGGTAATTTGCACGATTTTGATCCTAAAAAAGACACTGTTAGTTATGAAAATTTACCCGAATTAGATAAGTATATTCTGCACGAAACTCATTTAGTTTTTAGTGAAATTACGGAGGCATTTGAGAGTTATCAATTCTTTAAATTCTTTCAAAAAGTACAAAATTTCTGTGTAGTTGATCTCTCTAATTTTTACCTCGATATTGCTAAGGATAGACTTTATATTTCTGATCCTAATTCTCCCCGTCGTCGCAGTTGTCAAACTGTTATGGCAATCATTCTCGAAAATCTAGCAAGGGCGATCGCACCTGTTTTATGTCACATGGCGGAAGATATTTGGCAAAATCTGCCCTACGAGAAGCCCTGTGATTCTGTGTTTGAAAGCGGTTGGGTCAAATTAGAACCTGAGTGGGTGAAAAGCCCCAAATTTGCTCAAAAATGGGCAGAATTACGCAAGATTCGCACGGGGGTGAATAAGGTATTAGATGATGCTCGTAATCAAAAGGCGATCGGTGCTTCCTTAGAGGCGAAGGTGTTGATGTATGACACCACTGGCAAGTTAATGGAAACCTTAACCAGTCTCAATCCTGCTTCTGGCTTGAATGATGGTAATAGAGTTGATGAGTTGCGTTATCTTCTCCTTGTGTCGCAAGTGGAGTTAGTAAGGGAGGAATCGGCTTTAAATGTCAGTCAATATCTCGGTGATATTCAGCTTGAGGAGACAGATTTAAAGGTTGCTGTTGTGAATGCTGATGGACATAAGTGCGATCGATGCTGGAACTATTCTACCACAGTGGGTACTTTTAGCGATGAACCTTTGATTTGCGATCGGTGTAAGGAAGCCTTAACGGGTAATTTCTAATGATATTTTAGGGGGGGAATTTCTCACCCTATTCTATCAATAAATAGTTTGAACAATTATGTTATGTATGAAGAAATTTTAAAGAAAATTAAATCAAAAATTATAACTTTAGATTACATTGTTACCATTCATGCAGAAGAAGAAATCAGCAATGATTATTTGACTATTTATGATGTAGAAAATGCCATTAAAACAGGAGCAATTTTAGAACGTCAACCTGATAAAATAACAGGGGAATATAAATATCGTATTCGTGGTTATAGTCTTGATAATGAAACCATCGAAACTATATAGCATTACTATATGAGTTGTAAGAATTTGATCCCCCCCAACCCCCCTTAAACAAAGGGGGAACTTATTTTCAGTTTCTCACGAATGATTTAGGATTGCTATAGTTAAATTTAGTTTAACAGATAAAATTGTTATCATTACAGTATATGCACTATAAACAATAGAAATTTATGAAATGTGATTTTTGTGATTCAGACAAAGCTAAAATTCGCTATATTTCTCGAAGTTATGGAAATGATGATGAACTTTTTATCATTGAAAATATACCTTTAATAAGTTGTCCTGATTGTGGTGAAAGTTATTTTACTGCCGAAACTATGAGAAAAATTGAGGCTATTAAACAACAGAAAAAATCGATCGCAATTACTAGAAATATACCAGTAGCTAAATTTGCATCTTAGGGGTATTATAATAGTGTTGCCCAAAAAGCAAAAAGTTTAATACAAAAAGCCTGTTATGATAAAGATTCTCTATCCTTAACTCAATTTCTATGGTGTGGACTTAATTAAATCATTAACCAATATAATAATAAGTTCTAATTTATCCTTTTGACTCAAAATGTTAAGATCAATCGTAATATTAGATTCATGTTCCGTTGGTTTTGTCTCTTTTAAGTTTATGATCTCGGCACAGGATTGATAAAAGTAATCGATAGGCTTACCATAGATGTAAGCTAGTGCAGGTAATTCTTTTTCTGCATCAATTCTTCTTTTTCCATTTTCAATACATGATAATGTTTGTTGACTCATAATAATATTATGTTCCAACTCTAATCTTTCTATCACTTTTTCTTGAGTCATTCCCATTAATTCACGAATCGCCCGTAAACGTTGACCCAATCTTACCGTCATTATAGTCTCTTTACTTAATAATCTTGTTTTTACTTAAAAATCCTATAAATTATTTGTACCAATATCTACAATTTATTCTTGTGAGACTTAATAAAATAATGTAGAATAAAATTGTAAGAATTTTTAAGCTCAATATATAGGAGGGCTTTGTTATGGGTTGTTTATTTGGGTTGTGGACGATTTTTGTATTTATTGGTTATTCTCCTCTATGGCAGAAATAGGAATAGATAATTTACAAGGAGAAGCAGCCCAAGCTGGGGCAGGTTTTGGAATAATCTTTATTTTGATTATTTGGGCGATTGTTTCAATTCCTTTAGCTATTATTGCTGGGAAAAAATAAGTTTTAATTTCTCATGTATTGTTGTTATGTATCCTGATTTCAAAAAAATAAGTTACAATTACCACCAATTAAGAGTATAATTTTTATAATCAGGATATTTTTTGAGACAAGGAATAAAAATATGACTATCACAGAAATTAAAAAAGCAGTTAAAAATTTATCTATCACCGAACAAAAAGAATTATTTAATTGGATAGATGAATACAGAGATAATCAATGGGATAAACAAATAGAGGAAGATTTAGACAAAGGAAGATTAAATAAATTAATTACACAAGCTAAACAGGAATTTAAAGAAGGAAAATGTCAGAAAATATAAATCATTATACCAGTTCTAGTTTTTGGCAATCCTATTATAAATTACCCCTTAAAGTTCAAAAAATAGCAGATCAAAAATATCAATTATTGAAAGAAAATTCTCGTCATCCTTCATTAAAGTTGAAAAGAATTAAAAGTTTATGGTCTGTAAGAGTTAATGATAATTATAGAGCATTAGGTGTTGACGAATCTGATGGTATTTTATGGTTTTGGATTGGAGATCATGATCAATATGAACAAATTTTATCGGATTTATAACTAACGATTTAAAATGAAAATTAACTATTATTCTGATCGATTCTTTCTATATTCATTTATCAATCAAATAAATAAGGTTGCCGTTGTTAATGCTGATGGTCATAAGTGCGATCGATGTAAGGAAGCCTTAACAGGTAATTTCTAAGTCAATGGGGTGGGTAAATTCTCACCCTTTTCTTATTAAATAAAATACTAATTATTTTTATGGATATATTTGCGGAAATAACGGGAATAAAATATAAAAAAGTTTTTACTTCTGAACTTAAATTAATAAATGACTCAGATTTTGACGTAAATTTAATACCTTCTACTTGTTTATTAAGCTGTTCTGATAATAATGTAAATTTCAGTATTTGTAAATGGTTATCGCCAAAAAGGACTCGATCGTACCCTTATGAAAGAGTATATAATATCTTATCATCCTCAAAAAAAATTAGTATTATTCCTATTATTAAAGATGAAGGAATAAATGGCGATCGAGATTTTATTCAATGGGATACAATCTCTTTAATGAGTTTATTAGATGTATATGTTATTTTAGGCTATTATGACAATGCAATTAAGCATAAAACTCGAAAAGATAAAATTACCAATCAAAAATTTAATAGGAATTATATTAATAATAAAATAAATGAAATTAAAAACTATCATAGTTCAGCATTGCACTGGAATTTAAAAGAAATTAGAGAATCTCTGCCTAGTTTAATAGATAAAATAAAAGAGTCTTATCGAGATATTAGTAATCAATTAAATGTTCAATTACACGATGAAAAAGGAATTGATAAATTTCAAGAAATAATCTTAAAAGGCTTAAATAATTTTATGGAAAATTCCAGAGAAAAAGCCCATTTAGCACAAATAAGAGAAAAACAAACAATTCAACCAAAGGAAGTTTTAAATACTTTATCAAAAGCAACTATTACGATTAAAAATTATTTGGGAGGTTTATACTTTTTTACGGTGGATGAGGTCAATATAACAGACAATCAGTTATATTTAATTGAGTCAAAACATAGTAAAAATTCTAAATTACCTAGCCTCAGTGATATTAAAGATGGATTATTAAAAATGATTTTATATAGCAATCTTGAAAATACTAAAATGAATGATAATTTTATTATTCAAATTCCAGTTTTAAACTTATCTTCTAATAAACTATTAGGTTTAATTGATTCTTCAAAACATAATCAGGAAGAAGTTAATAAATTTTATCATCAAAACAAATTATCAAATAAACAAATTTACATTATTAATACATTATTTCAAGAAGCAAATATTAATAAGTTTATTGTAAAAATTGGAGGAATATTAAATGATTAAAAGTCCATTGAGATACCCCGGCGGTAAAAGTAAAGCTATCAAATTTATTGCTCCTTTAATTCCTGATTTTAAGGAGTATAGAGAACCTTTTTTAGGGGGAGGTTCAGTTTTTATTTATCTTAAACAATTATACCCCGATCGCACCTATTGGGTTAATGATATTTACGAAAATCTATTTTACTTTTGGCAATATTGTCAAACTGATTTAGATGGTTTAATTGAAAAAGTTATTGCATGGAAAAAAGACTTTCAAGGAGGTAAATTATTATATAAATATTTAATAGAAAATCTCCAAAACTTTAATGAATTAGAAAAAGCATCAGCCTTTTTTGTCTTTAATAGAATTACCTTTTCAGGCACAACGGAAAGCGGGGGTTATTCTCAAAAAGCCTTTGAAAAAAGATTTACAGATTCTAGTATTGAAAGGGTTAAAAATTTATCACAAATATTAAACAATACCTGCATAACTAATTATGACTATCAAAAAGTATTAGAAGCAGAAGGAAAAGATGTTTTTATATTTTTAGATCCTCCTTATTATAGTGCTGAAAAATCAGCTTTATATGGAAAAAGAGGACATTTACATAAAGGATTTGATCATGAACAATTAGCTCACATTCTCCAACATACTACTCATAAATGGTTAATGACTTATGATGATAGTGATTATATTAGAAATTTGTTTTCTTGGGCTAATATTCAGTCATGGAATTTAACTTATGGCATGAGAAATATTAATGGTAATATTAATCAAAATGGAAAAGAATTATTTATTGCTAACTATGATTTATTTTTAACAGATTTAACAGAAAATAATGATAGTAAATATGAACAGTTGGAGATTTTTACTGATGTTTGTTAATAAAGACGATTTTAAAGGTAGTGGTAGTTAATGCAGATGGTGATAAGTACGATCGATGTTGGAATTATTCTACCACAGTGGGTACTTTTAGCGATGAACCTTCGATTTGCGATCGATGTAAGGAAGCCTTAACGGGTAATTTCTAATTTATTAGTTAAAATGGAGAAATAAACTAACTTAAAATTTCTCCATTGATCATGATAAAAATAAGTAAATGACAGAATATAAATTTACACAATATTTTGAAAATGATGTTTTATTAAAACGTCCTTATCTCAAAAAAGAATGGTGTATTCGTGTTATTGAAAATACTTTAAAATGTGAGTCACAAGAGAATAATCAATTTCGTTTTTGGGGAATAATTCCAGAATTTGATAATAAAATTTTGCGAGTAATAACCTTAGAAGATAAAACAACTATTCATAATGCTTTTCCCGATAGGAGATTTAAACCATGAAAATTAACTATTATTCTGATACCGATTCTTTATATATTCATTTATCTGATAAACCTAGTATTGATAGTCAGGAAATTTCTGAAGGAGTTGTACTTGACTATGATGAAAAAGGTAATTTAGTAGGTATTGATATTGATAATGCTAGTAAAAAAGTTCAACTGAATGAATTAATTTTAAATCAATTACCTTCTAATATGATGAAAGTTCCCGCTTAATTATTATTAATAATATCGATGTAAGGAAGCCTTAACAGGTAATTTCTAAACTATGGGGTGGGAATTTCTCACTCTTTTCTTATTAAATAAAATACTAATTATTTATTGACACTATCAATCTTGATCCTTTCTCTGTAAGCGATCGCACAGTACCATAATTTCACCTGATCGCTTTTCTTATAAAAATCCCAAATAGGTTTTATAAAATATGGAATATAATAAGTAAAAGAAGTTATAGGATCAAGAGAAATCCATGACGGAAAATGAATTAAAAAATCTGATTCAACAGCAATTACCAGAATTGATCAGTAGCGATCCTTCTGTTAGAGATTTTATTCTGCGTACGGTATCGGAATATTACGCTCCAAAACAAGAAACAGAAAGTAAATTCGATCGCATTTTAAACGAATTAGCAAGGGATAGAGAAGAACAAGCTCGTAAATGGGATGAAAATAACCGCCGTTTAGATGAATTTATCCATCAACAGGAGCTTAAATGGCAGGAAAACAACCGTAAATGGGATGAAAATAACCGCCGTTTAGATGAATTTATCCGTCAACAGGAGATTAAATGGGAGGAAAACAATCGCCGTTTAGATGAATTTATCCGTCAACAGGAGATTAAATGGGAGGAAAATAATCTTCAATGGTGGGAGCAACATAAATTCAATCAGCAACTTCTTGAGGAAATCAAAAAACTAGATAAAAAACACGATAGCACGATCGGAGCTTTGGGTTCTCGATGGGGTTTATATTCTGAGGCTAGTTTCCGTAATGCTCTTAAAGGTATCCTCGAAGATTCTTTTGGGGTGCAAGTCTTGAATATTAATGAATTTGATCAAGAAGGAGAAGTCTTTGGCAGACCCGATCAGGTAGAAATTGATGTTATTATCAAAAATGGTTTGCTCATTTTGTGTGAAATCAAATCCTCTATGGATAAGGCAGGAATGTATAGCTTCGATCGCAAGGTAGCCTTTTATGAAAAACGTCATCAAAGAAAAGCAAATCGCAAATTGGTTATTTGTCCCATGGTGGATGATCGCGCCAAGCTAGTGGCCAACAATTTAGGCATTGAACTTTATAGCTATGCTGATGGCTTGGAATTTAACTAAGTGGGGTGGTTAGTAACAGTTAGTTAGTTGTTCTTTATGAAAATCTAGGCTATCTCAAATTTTTGGTCAAACTAGGTACAGAATGCCATTATAATAAAAATATTGACCTGCTAAAGTGTTTTAGAGGAATAAATCAATGATTGAAATGAAGGTGGCTGCGATCGCACTGGATGCTATTAGTAGGAGTCCGATCATTCTCTTAAAAGATGCCACAGGGCGTCGCGCATTGCCAATATACATCGGACAAGATCAAGCAAGGTCAATTATTGGAGCGTTGGAGCAACAAATCCCCCCCCGCCCCTTAACCCATGATTTAGTTATTAGTATTCTCTCCGCTTGGAATTTAAGGCTCGATCGGGTCATCATTAATGCTTTGGACGATAACACATTTTACGCTCTTTTATGCGTGAAGGGAGGAGAATTAGAACAACAAATCGACTGTCGCCCTAGCGATGCGATCGCTATTGCCTTACGTGCTGGTTGTCCCATCTGGGTCATGGAAGAAGTAATACTGGACGCTTCAATACCTGTGGATAGGGATGCTGATGAAGAAGAAAGAGAGGCGTTTCGGAATTTTGTCTCCAATTTAAGTCCAGAAGAATTGATTCGTCGTGCCAGAAAAAACAGTGAATAGTTGATCAACTTATCCAGAAATCGGGCTAGAAGCCCGAAAGAAACACTGTGAAAAATATTAGTTTGTAATCACAAAAAAAGCCCTAGGGGATTAAGCTAGGGTTTTTTTGTTTTTCAGGCTCTCCACTAAGGAAAGTCGAAAATAAGTACGTTCTAATTCAACCTAGAACTTGAAAACTGTACGAAGTACACCAACAACAACAGTACCATTACTACTATCATCACTGTTATTGGGATTAAAGACAGCATAAACACCGGGAGTTAAGGAAATATTGTCGGTTAAAGGATATCTATATTGACCTTCAATAATCCAAGATTGTCCCCTGTCACGCCCGATCGTACCATCAACACTTCCTGCACGGGGAAGTTGACCACCAGCAAGAGTTAAGACAGAACCTTCTTTTCCTAAGTCGAGGAAAGAAACGTTAGTATTCCAAGTGAATAAATCAGTGTTATCACCACGACGGTTAGCACCAGTGCTATCATGAGACTGACCTTCAGCAAAAGCCCAGCCTACCCAGCCGGCTACGTTAACTTTCTCCGCAACACGCCAACGAGCTTGTAAACCGACGTTGTCTGAAGTAGTTGCTGCTCCACTGAAAGGATCTCTTGCACCACGGAAACCACCGTCTTTGTCCCCAGATCCTAAACCAGCAATCTGACGGGAAATGCCACTGGCATAGTTACTCCCTGTACTACCAGTGAGGTTGGCACGGTTGCTGACATCAAGACCGCCACGATCGCCTACAAAGTAGGAACGTACATAAGCAATACCTATACCGATATTTTTGTTGGGTTTAATCCCTAACTGAACACCTGCACTGTAAGTTCCATCGAATAAACCACCACCCTCAGAAGGATCAGAACCATTTCCTGCTAGGTAAGAAGCAGTTATATCAAAAGTTTTGTTGAAAGCATATTTCACACCGATACCAGCAGTACCAGGTTGACGGTAGATGAACGGGTTGAAACGATTAGGACGAGCTAAAGCACCTGTTCCACTACTTTGGGTATAAGGGCTGAAGGTCTCATAAATGTCCTCGATGGGCATTTCTGTACCAACCCAGAAAGTAGTATTACTCCCAATCTTGGTTCTATATAACAAACGATCCAAAACCACGTCATTGCCTGTGTTTTGCTCGAAGTTGAGACGAGCCATCTCAGTACCTAAAGCACTGTTTAAGCTAGGAATATTACCTGCCGCTAAACGGGTTCTCAATCTGTCTTTGCCGGTAAAGCTAGTATCTAAAGTTAAACGAACACGATTACTGAGGGTGAATTGTTCATCCGTATCCCCAGAACCAGTCAATCTTTCTCCCGCATTGGTGAGGTAACTCTGTTCGTAGGGAAGGTTATCAAAGGACTCTCCTCCTTGACCAACGGCAGCAATCACTACTTCCCCTTTTAATTTAGTGGTAGTAGAGAACTGGTGATCTTCTAAGAAAGCTACTCTGCCCTCTAAGTTGTCAACTCTTGCACCTAAAGCGGCTAATTCTGCTTCAAATTCAGACATTAAGCGTTTTAATTTCTCAATATCCTCTCTGAGTACGGATTCACTAGCGGCGATTAAGCGTTCCATTTGTTGCATACAAGCGTTTAAACCTGCGGCAAACTCGTAACGACTTAAAGCACGATTACCACGGAAAGTACGATCGGGATAACCAACGATACAGCCATAACGTTCAACGAGGCTTCTTAAGGCTTCAAATGCCCAGTCGGTAGGAGAAACATCTCTTAACTGGGATACAGAAGTCACTTGTCCCATGGGTTGAGTTTCGTTGTACTGAGCAATCTGATCAATGGTAGCGGTGTCCACTTCGTTAGCATTGGCAGACACAGGAGCTAAACCATTGGCTGCGATCGCAGCTACAATGAGAGCTGGGGTTGCGATTGTGTAGTTTTTGACTAAATTAAACATAATTTTTTTTGTTTCCTCACACCTTGAATATTAGTCACTTAATAATTAATAGCACAGATTTTTATTTTCGTGCCATTTTTTCTGTTACCTAGAAAACAATTTTACAGTATTTTTTGTTTTCTACTAGCTATTATATAGTAAATGGTAGAAAAAATTAAAAATTATTAAGCCAACTAAAAAATTGGGGTGTGTTTTTTCAGATATAGATAATAGACCTTAAAGGTTAAGAAAGGTTTAACCCCCATAGCGAAAAAGGATAGAAAATTCTAAAAACTTTTGGAAATCAAGCCTTGAGAATAGTTAAAAAAAGATGTAATTTGTTCGATTAAAATATTTAAACTATGGGTAAAGAAATTCTAATATATAGTATTAAGATCTATCAACAATATATTTCACCATTGTTTCCTCCTTCTTGTCGTTTTCAGCCTACTTGTTCTCAATATGCGATCGAGGCTTTAACAGTTTTTGGATTTTGGCGAGGAAGTTACTTAGCGATTAAAAGGATATTGCGTTGTCATCCCTTTCATCCCGGCGGTTATGATCCCATTCCCCAGGGTTGCAAGAAGCCTAATGAGTAAAAAAAGTTTTTTTGTAGGTTGGGTTAGCGATAGTGTAACCCAACACAGATAAAAGTTTTTGTTGGGTTTCACCTCAGTTCGATATAAGAATTGTTGATTTAGGTAGGTTTCAGGTTTCGGGTTGC
>CAYPDC010000104.1:0-14997 GCA_964409355.1 uncultured Cyanobacterium sp. | reverse complement strand
GATAAAGGTTTTAATCTATAAATTGCCTCGCAATAAATTGACGAGGCTAATAGTAAACGTTCAATAAATTTTACCTTGAGCGAAGTCGAAAGGTGAACTAATAAAATGCAATTTTACCCCGATTTTGAAAAAACCCTGCTTATTAAGAGAAGTTAGTGGGATTCAAATTATTACAACTTAGATAACACTGCTATAGTTATGATAATTTAATAGAAAATAAAGGTTATAATCTTTCTTGAATAAGATTTATAGAAAAAACAAAAATAATTTTACCCACTTACTTATGATTGAACCTAAGTTTAAGAATACTCAAGAATATGAATTAGCACAAGTCTTAATGCAACCAATTTTTATCCGTTTAATAGATAATATTCGTCAAGAGTCTGAATCATCAAATTATGATGTTAGTTATGAGGAAATAACCGAGCCTTTTCCTAGTTATACTGTCATAATTAAAAAGGAAAATACCATAGAAAAAAATAATATTTGGGAGTTATGTTTTCGGATTTGTTTTGACAATTATCAGAGTAATTATCATCAACTAGTCACTACTGACAAAACTCTTTTTGATGATGATGGCGAGTTAAATTGGCAGGTTTTAGATGAGAAAACAAAGGCGTTGGTTAAATCTTTATTTCATTCTACTTGAATATGTTGCTGAAAATGTAAATATTCTTTTATTTGTCTTATTTTAACTTGATAAAAATATTCTTTTTGTAAGTATTCTTGATTGATTATCTCTCGAAAATTCTCTTTTGCTTGTAAATAATTTTCTCTGGTAAAAGTATCTTGAATCTGATTAAATATCATTTCATCTTCTTCTCTTTGACAATTTATTCCTATTAACGGCAAAGCATCACAAATTTTATTTAAAGATATATCACTAATTAATAATGTTTTTAGTAAGTTATCTTTTTTGATTGTTTTACTCTGTTTAAGGCATTGTTTAATCAGGCTTAAAAATAATTGCCATAATTCCTCTAATTCTTTTTCTGATGGATGATTATAGGCTAAAATTAAATTATTTTGAGATGCGATCGCACCTTGATAAGCAGAATTAATTTCTGACCATTTAATGGGACATTGATCTATAATTTTACCTTGTATATTGTTTAATTTATCTTCTTTTTTTTCTTCCTGTCGATAATCAAGGATTGAAATAGAGTTATTTTTTTGATAATAAATCTTATTAGAATCACTGAGTCTAAGATCAACTATCCTTAAATATAAATTTTCTGTTATCACATCATAATCTAATTCGGCAACTAAATCATAATATTTATCTTTCTCTGGATTATGATTCGCAAATCCCCACCAAATCGCTTTAATTTGGGTGTCACAACTATTATTTTGAATAGATAAAGACATTCGAGAATCATATATTTCTTTTTTTATTAATTGCGTATTGTTATTATTTTTAATCTTATTATTTATAGTTAATTTTTTAGGATATGAGATGAAAGTCAATTGACATTGTCTTAACAAAATTCTGGCATTAGGATTATCTAAGCTACAAGGTTGTATTTTTTTTAATTGTCTAAATACACTAAGATTTAATTTATTAACTGTTGTTTCAAAGTCTATGTTAATAATATTAGATAACTTGTTTTCTTCCGTTTCTTTGCTTATCAGTTGATTTATTACTTCTTGAAAAATGTAGAGATTTTCTTTATTAATAAAAAATTTCATTCCATCAGGAATAACATGATAATTAATTAGTAATTTATGACAATTATTGACAAAATTTTCTATATTGAAGTGAAAGCTAGAAGATAAGACTCCATAATAAATATCTGATTCATTTTCCTCGCAATAGTTTAATTTAGAGGATAATAAAATAGTCGTCAATCCATATTGATTTCTTAAAAATTGAGATGTTGATTCTATAATTCTTATATCCCACTGATTATGTTTTAAGAAGATTAGTTGTTTTTGAGAAATATCATCATTATTTATCTGTTTTTTTGCTTCACCCAATATTTCTTCTTTTAAATGCAAGTAGTCATAATAAATTTGCGTCATTTCCAATTCTCTTTCTTTTATGAGAGAATCATTATTACCAGTGAGAAAATTAATCAGGAATTTAACATCATTATAAGTATGACAAATAGCTTTGATTTTTGCCCCAATTCCTCTATCAATATTTAAGGTGCGATCGCCATTTTCGTGACAAGATGTAACTAAAAACTGTAAAGAAAGAGAGTTATAATTATTTTCTAATAATTGACTACCACTAACTGCAAAATAACGATTATTTCCTTTTAATAAATATTGATCCGCTATTAAACCCACAGCAATTAAACAACGTAAATCTTCATATTTAATTTTATTTTTACTCTTAATTTTATCATGAAAAAACCTAATTAACTTATATGCGATCGCACCTCCAGATAAATAATAATCAGGATGATTTTTAGGCAAAAGATGAGGGTTAAGCCAAGCTAAAACAGGAGGATGATCAATAGATAAAAGAGTATTTTCAATGATAATAATATCGATACCTAAACTGTTAGCAAACTCAATTTCTTGATAATTTTGACTAGCGATACAGGCACAAATAATTAAACTATAACCTTTCTCTTTTAAAGTAATAATATCATTAGTATTTAAACCAAATTGCGGTAAATTACGAGGAGGAAAGTAATAAGATAGTTGCTGATTTTCTTCCGTAAAAACATCCATTAAACCTGTGGATAAAATAGCAGTAGTGATGATACTATCACAGGAATAATCGCCCCAAATAGCAATTTTTTCTCCTTCTTGATTAGCCTTAATTAACCTATGGATAGTGATATTAATTTGTTGAGCAAAAATTGAATTATTATCGTGAATATATTTAGGATTGAAAAAATGTTCTAAGTCTTGTTGAGTGCGAATATTTCTTTTCCATAATAGTAAAGCGAGAAATTTTAAATCTGATTCTTGATCTTTATTTGTTTTATCATTTAAAATATTTTTGACTCGAATAATAAAATCATTAGGTATATTTTCATCAGGATTAAAATACCATAAACTATTATTTTTATACATATTTTATACTTAGGAGTTCAAATATTTGCCAATAAGATCATTTATTTCGGGGCGGTTTGCGATATTAATTTTCAATTTATTTCGGATTACTTGATGATTTTAAGGAAGTCTAATAAACATCATCATGAGAACTAATATCAATTAAAATAATGAAAACTTCTTCAGATTTTTCATATTGAGAAAAAGTAAAAATAATGCGACAATCATAAGTAACAGAACATGACCAAGAATCTGATAAATTACCCTTAAGTTTATGAGATTTTAGAACAAGTGCAAAAATATGTTGAAAAGTCCCCCTTATTAAGGGGGATTTAGGGGGATCTAAAACTTTTCAAACAAATTAAATTCTAAAAGAGCGTTCAAAAGTATTATTCCAAACTATCTTCATTATCATCATCCTCTAATAAATCCACAATTAAATCATCAACTGTACCTATTTTTGCTTTACCTTCTTGAAAATCTTTTAAAATTGTATCTCTATTTTTAGCAATTTCTAAACGTCTTTCTTCAATGCGTCTTTTTTTGATTAAATCAAATAAATAGTCTTGATCCTCTACAGATAAACTTTCAATAGACTCAAGAATTTCTTGAAAAGTAATCGGCATTTTTTTTCTCCTTAATAGCTTTTAAAATTGTAAATAGTTTATTAACATCTTCTGAAATTAATGATTTTATTTATTTAGTATATCTTAAAAATCAATCAAAGATACTGGTTGTAAAAGAAATCGACTGGCATTAGAGGCGATCGCATCTCTCACACTCATTTTTTGCAAAGTCACTAATTTATCGGCAACAAAGGAATCTCTCACCAATAACTTATCCCCCGAATTAAAATCCGTCTCATAAAAAACCTCTTTAATCCCCGCCGAAATCACTAATTTCAAACAAGCAATACAAGGCTCAAGAGTAACATAAATAGTCGCTCCTTGAGTCGCAATGCCGTGTCTCGCCGCTTGTGCGATCGCATTTGCTTCGGCATGAACCGCACGGGATGGTAAAGTCTTACTAGCATCACAACTACTTAAGCCCTCATAACAAAATCCTTGAGTAGTACAATGAGCCGAGCCTGATGGTGAACCATTATAACCTGTAGCCAACACTTGACGATCTTTAACAATTACCGCACCCACAGGAAAAGCTAGACAAGTCGATCGAGTCGATGCTAACTTAGCCATTAACATAAAGTATTCATCCCAAGTGGGGCGATTTATTTCTCTTTCTAATTCAGACATGATTGGGAGTTAGGAGTTGATGTATGCCACCGTAGGGGTTGAATATATTCAACCCTTAGCACCTGCCACCTGACACCTCATTCTTACGGTTTTCTACCATAAAGATAAGTTAAATAACGAAAATGCCCACTAACATCGGTATTCAACGCACCTTCCCAATAACGCCAACTCCAGTTATTTTCGATCGTACCGGGTGTATTCATCTTAGCATCAGAGCCTAAACCCAACAAGTCTTGTAAAGGAAATATCCCCCAGTTAGCAACAGAAGATAAGGCTAATTGAATCATACTCCAATGAATCCCCCTATTAGAAACTCCCCCTAAATAATCGATTACCTTTTGTTTATCCTGATGGGAACGTTTCTCAAACCAACCGATAGTGGTATCATTGTCATGAGTACCCGTATAAACCACGCAGTTATTTTGGTAATTATAGGGTAAAAAAGGATTGGCTCGATCGGAGTCGAAAGCAAAATGTAAAACCTTCATGCCGGGGAAACCGTATTTATCCCTTAAATTCTCTACTTCAGGAGTAATAACCCCTAAATCTTCCGCCACAATGGGTAAAGTGCCTAATTCTTGCTTTAACACCGCAAAAAACTCATCTCCGGGGGCTTTTTTCCAATTTCCACTCATAGCAGTAGTTTCCCCTTGAGGTACAGCCCAATAAGCCTCAAAACCCCTAAAATGATCAATACGCATCACATCCACATATTCCAATATTCCCTTAATGCGCTTAATCCACCATGCAAATTTAGTTTCCCTAAGTTTTTCCCAATTATAGACAGGATTACCCCAAAGTTGACCTGTTTCGCTAAAATAATCAGGTGGTACACCTGCCATAGAAGACGCTTCTCCTGTTTTCTCATCTAAACAAAAAATACTTTGATTAGCCCACACATCAACACTATCATGGGCAACATAAATAGGAATATCCCCAAAAATATTGATTCCCTTTTCATTAGCATATTTTTTCAAATCCCGCCATTGACGGAAAAAGGTAAACTGCAAGAATTGATGGAAAAGCATTTCCTCCGCCAGTTTTTCTTGCCATTGTTTTATAGCATCTGGTTCTCTTTTGGCAATACTCCGTTCCCAATCATACCAAGGTTTATCCTCATAATGATCTTTTAATGCCATATAGAGAGAATAATTTTCCAACCAGTTACGATGAGTTTCGCAGAAATCTGTAAATTCTTTGCTATATTCGTCTTTTACCCTTCCCTGAAAAGCATTAAAGGCTTTGCGTAAAAGAGGATACTTGGTTTTAATAACTAAATCGTAGTCAATGCGAGTCGGGGAATGAGAATTAAAAGTGTTGCGAAGATGATCTAAGTCTTCCTGAGTGATTAAATCATCCCCATGTAAAATGTCTACACTAATTAAAAGAGGATTTCCTGCTAAAGCAGAATAAGCCAAATAGGGGGAATTTCCTGCACCGGTAGGACCTAATGGTAAAATTTGCCATATAGCTTGATCACTTTCCTTTAAAAAATCCACAAAGTCATAAGCACTATGTCCCAAATCTCCGATACCATAACTATTGGGTAAAGAGGTAGGATGCAGCAAAACACCGCTTAATCTACGATTCAACATAAAACTTTATCCTAAAAATATTATCAATAAAAACCCTTTGGGTAGAGAATAGGGAATCAATTTGAAGGTAGGGCGGTGCATCGCCCCACCAAAAAAAACAAGGCTTAAGGCGGATCAAAACAGTTACTTTAGATAACTTATCCCCTTTTACCTGATCCTCAATTAGAGATCTCCACGCAAAGCATAAAGAATGAATACGATTACAGGACCTGCAATTAAGATAAAACCAACAGAGGTCAATTGTAAAATAACTTCAAAGTTTAGATTACCAAAAAAATTGCTGATAAAATCCATAGTAACTCCTAGGGTTCAATAATAATTTTAAATTTTATTTATTTAGTCTCACCAGAATATATCATACTAGGAAAAGTTCTCCTATTCATCTCTGTGTTTAGGTAAAATTTATTAAGTTTTGTTACGGAATTTTTATGAATCACTGGCGTTGTATAGAAAATTGTGGTGCGTGTTGTCACCTAGATCCGAGCGATCGCCCCGATTTGGATCAGTATTTAACTCAAGAGGAGTTAACTTTATATTTGGGTATGGTAGGAGAAGATGGTTGGTGTATTAATTATGATCATGAAACACGAAAATGTAATATATATAGCGATCGCCCCCGTTTTTGTCGTGTAAAGCCCGATGTTTTTGAGGAAATGTTTGATATTCCTGTGGAAGAATTTGAGGAATTTGCGATCGATTGTTGTCATCAACAGATTGAGGCAGTTTACGGAGAAAAATGTGAAGAAATGAAGCGATATATTAACAAAGTGGGATAATCTTAAATCAAATAGGGGTAGAGTTATAATAGAAGTGTAGCTTTCTGACGAAAAAAATGAAAAACATACCCCTTGTCTCTAGCTTAATTCTTCCGATGGTTTTAAGTCCGTTATTGTCTTCAGGAATTTCCGCACAGCCCAAAAAAAATACCTATAATTGTGTGAACTATCGAGGCAAACCCACCACGGTGGTAGATACTCCTAGGGGCAGAATTCAGTTAATTGTCTGGGAAAGTGACTATTTCCGTGATTCGGGTTGGAGTCCACAAAAAAGATGTCAAGAAGTAACAAAAAGATTTCAGGATTTTTCTGATCAAGGTATTCTCAAATTTGTTACCACAGGCAAAATGAACAAATATCCCGTCATTTGCGTAGGCAAACAAGTCCCCGGCGGTGGTTATCAATGTCAGCCTAACGGTTTACTCATCACTCTGCAAATGAATGACAATCCCGATAAAGTGCTAAGAGATTTATTCACTAATGCGGCAAAAGTTGGCGGTATTCCTGTGACTAGGGGAGATACAGTGGTTTCCATTACTCAATTTATCGATAATGCCCCAATTATGGAAGAAAATGACTTACAAATAGAAGATACTCAGGCTATTCCCGATTCATCAGGCACAAAGAGCGATCGCACCCCCTTTGAATGTTCACCCCTTTTATGTGACTAAACTATCTAATTAGAGGTAAAAAAGATGAAACCTCGACTAAATTTAATATTGACACTAATAATTGGACAAATTCTTTCTCTTTTCTTGGTAAATCCTTTAAAAGCAGACAGTAAAAAAAATGTTTATAGCTGTATCAACTACCAAGGAAAACCCATGACAGTCGTAGATACCGTGAGAGGAAGAATCCAATTAATTGTCTGGCAAAGTGACTATTTTCGGGCTTCAGGATGGACACCAGAAAAACGTTGTCAAGAAGTAACAAGAAGATTTCAAATATTTTCGGATAATGATACACTGAGATTTATTGCCAATGGTGCGATCGACAATTATCAAGTAATTTGTGTATCTCCTCAATCTCAGGATATACTGTCAATGTTTCATTAAGTGTAGGTTGGGTTGAGGCATGAAACCCAACAGAAACCTTTTCCTCTGTTATACCTGAGTTCGGTATAAGAAAAAAGAAAAGGTGTTGGGTTACACTATGGCTAATCCAACTGACTATAGTTTATAGTTTGTTACTTAACAATTATCAAAAAATCATGAGCAATTCTGCCACTCAACTTAATTCTTTACCCTCCCCCTACCATAAGCTCAAAAAGTTGGGTAATGGCAGTTTTGGGAAGGTTTATTTGGTTATTAATACTCAAACTCAGCAAGAGTGTGTTATTAAACAGCTACATCCTACCTCAGATCAACCCAATTTCGTTAAACAGGCAAGACGGCTTTTTAAACAAGAAGCACAGATTTTAAAAAAATTAAATCACCCTCAAATTCCCCGGTTAATTGACTACTTTGAGGAAGAAGGAGAGTTTTATTTGGTGGAAGAATATATCGAGGGGAAAACTTTACGTCATGAGTTGCCTTTGGGTAAATGTTGGTCGGAAGTGGCTACCATTAAACTATTATTAGAAGGGTTGGGCATTCTTAGGGATATTCATAGTTTGGGTATTATTCACCGAGATATTAAGCCTGATAATTTCATTCGCCGTAAACAAGATAAAAAATTAGTCTTAATTGACTTTGGGGCGGTAAAAGAATTTAATTTAGAACACAGTCGCCTTTTTGATCCTACCATTGCTATGGGTACTCGTGGTTATATGCCCACTGAACAAGCTAGGGGTAAGCCCAGAAAAAACAGCGATATATATGCTATGGGAGTGATTGGGATTCAGGCATTGACGGGGAAAAATCCCACTGAATTAGATGAAGATGAGGAGGGGGAAATTCTTTGGCGTAATTTGGTGACTATCGATGAAGGTTTAGGGAATATTATCGACAAAATGACTCGTTATCATCATAAATTGCGTTATCAGTCGGCAGATGAGGTGATTAAAGATTTACACGATTATATTTCTAGTAAACAAAAATCTTGCCCTCCCACTCAAATACTAGATGATCAACCTTTACCGAATAACAATCGAGTCGATAACAATAAAGTTATTGAGGATCATAGCAATATTTGTGATATTTCCCCTGTGTCTGAGCAAGAAAAAAAAGAGGATTTTTCTTTTAATAAATGGTTAAAATCTTCTTTGGGTTCAACTTTGACTACGGCTTTGACGATTGGTGTAATTGCAACGGGGGGAGTTTATGTGATGAATCGGCAACAAGAGGCGAAAATTAAACGGGAAAACGCTGATTTTTTAGCTTCTCTCGATACTGCTTATAATAGTCAATCTTATATCGATTGTTTTGAAAGGGCTGAAGAAAGATTGCAGGATGCGACTAATACTATTTCATCTCAGGATTTAGGGGAGTATGTGGGTAAGTGTCGCTTAGAGGAAGCAAAGCAAAAAGCTAAGTTTTTAAATTATGCTGAGGCTTTAGAAGTGGCAAAACCAATTCCACAGGGAAACCAATATTATAATCAGGCTCAAATTATGATGGAGGATTGGAGTCGGGCAATTTTCGATCGCGCCAAAGAATTATATACTGAACAGGGAAAGTTAGAGGAGGCTTTAAAGGAAGTTGATACTATCCCTGATAATCCTATTCGTCAGGCAAGTTTGAAGGTGGTTAGTAAGTGGCAGGAAGAATATAATACTAACAGTTATTTACTCTCTCAAGCTCAAAGGGATTTAGCATACAGTAATTGTGAAAGCGCGATCGCAACTGCTAGTCAAATTTATGGCTCTAATTATTGGTTATTAGAAGGGAAAAAAATAGTAGATAAAGCTCAAAAATGTTTTAAAGATCAAGGTAGAGAAATTCCTACTAATACTAATAATAATTCTAATAATTCTCAAGATTTACCTGATAATGTGATTGTGTGTCCTCCTATTTTATGCCCCGAATGAGTAATGAGTAAGCCTTATAACGGTAAGGGATAGCTTATTAAGCAGGGCGTTTTCAAAGTCAGAGTAAAATTAAAAAAAAGATGGACATTGTCGATTATATAACGAAAAAGTCCATCTTATTTTTTGTTTGTTTAAAATAAGTTATGAACATTTTATTTCAGTTTTTTCCTTTTGTCAAAGATTTTCGCTCAAAAAGAGGACAAAGATATAAACTAACTACCATTTTAACTATTATTTTCTCTGGTTTTTGCTGTGGTTATTCTACATATAGCAATCAGGAATCAATCATGAGAATACAATCCCCCCCAACGCTTTCCTAACGCTTTTAAATAAAGGAAAAAGATGAGACAAAAAAAGGTAGTTAAAATTTGAGAATGAAAAAACCCTGCTTAATAAGGGGGGTTAGGGGGGATCGTACTGGTATATTTATTGTCAGAAATCACCTTAACCGAGCAGTATTGCCTCACCCTTACTCCTTACTCATTTAATTGTTTCCATAGTTGTTTTATACTAATTGCAGGAGCAGAACAAGTCATCCCCCGACAAACAATCCCTATACTATTATTCGGTAAATCTTCTGTTACACGAATGACAGTGTTAGGTAAATATTTTTGATTCAGTTGAGATTTTATTTCTCTGGTGGTTTTGACACTGGTGGGGTTTAAATACCAGTTTAGGGCAGTAAATAAACTGGGACAACTGGTAGTTGCTTTACTCATCATCTCACTGAATAGTTTTAAGGTTTTTTCCGCTTCCTCTAAGTATTCTTGTTTATCGGTAAATAGATGTAAACGGACTAAATTTGCGATCGCAACTCCGTTAGGGGAAGGGGTAGCATTGTCAACATAACTTTTTTCTCGGATTAATAAATCACTGCTATTATCATGGGCATTATTATAATATCCTCCTTGTTGTTGATCTTGACAAAATTGATTAAACTCAGCTTGAATTTTTATGGCTTGATTTAAGTAAAAATTGGCATTAGTAGGATGATTTTGAGCTAAATCTAATAAGGCTTTAATGAAAAAACTATAATCCTCACTTTGAGCTAAAACTGCCAGATTTCCTTCATAGTTAAGACGATATAAACGCTCATTTTGCCATTGATGATTAAGGATAAAATCTGTGGCTTTTTCTGCTAACTCTAAATAACTACCATCTTGAAAAACACCGTAAGCAGTAGCTAACCCAGAAATCATCAAACTATTCCAAGCCAGAATCATCTTTGTATCAGTCACAGGGGGTATTCTACCTAACCATTGCTTAGTTTTTGCCTCCTCATTATTTTTAGCCGGGGGGAATTTTATTAAAGAATTTCTAGCTTCACCATAGCGAATTTGAAACAGTTTATCTAAGGCATGATTGATTATCTCATTAACGGGCTTATCTTCTCTTTTTTGTAAAACATTTTTGCCCTCAAAATTACCATTTTCACTAATCAGAAAAGTATCAAGAAAGGCGTTAAATTCTTCGGCTGATAATATTTCTTTTAATTGATGATAACTCCAGACATAAAACTCTCCTTCTTCTGGTTCACTATGGTGAATATCGGCAAAATTATCGGCATCTTGTGCCGCATAAAAATAACCTTTTTCTGATGTCATTTCCCTTGCTAACCAATCCCTAATTCCTTGACAAGATTGTTTAATTTCAGGGATTTCTACACCACTACCCCACAAATTCCCTAAAAACTCCATAATTAAACCATTATCATAGAGCATTTTTTCAAAGTGAGGCACAGTCCAAGTCGCATCAACGGTGTAGCGATGAAACCCACCGCCAACATGATCATAAATACCGCCGTTAACTAAGTCTAAACCCCTTCTAATGGATAATTCTTGGCAGTTTTCGTCTTTCACGCCCCCTTGCAAGGTGATATTACTGTAAGGCATCATGGGGAAACGGGGTGATCCGTAGTCATTACGAGCGATTACTTTGCTATTGTTGCTAATGCCTTGCTGTAGCAATTCTGGGGTTAATTCATTTTCAGGGAAGAAAATAACGTTACTATTTGTTTCTAAACCCTTGACAATTTCGCTTTTTAATGATAGTAATTTATCAGGTTGGTTATGGTAAAAATCCTGAAGGGCTTGTAAAATCTGCAAGAATCCGGGACGACCATAACGAGGCTCAATGGGGAAATATGTACCACCGTAAAAAGGTACTAAATCATCAGGAGTGAGGAAGATGTTTAAAGGCCAACCTCCTTGCCCTGTCATCATCTGTAATGCAGTCATGTAAATACTGTCAATGTCTGGGCGTTCTTCTCGATCGACCTTAATGGGGATAAAATGGTTATTGAGATAAGATGCGATGGCCTCATCGGAAAATGCTTCTCCTTCCATCACCGTACACCAATGACAGCTAGAGTAACCGATAGAGAGAAAAATGGGCTTATTCTCTGTTTTGGCTTGATAAAGGGCGCGATCGCACCAATACCACCAATTAATCGGGTTATAGGCGTGTTTTTGCAGATATAAACTTTGAGTGTTGATGAGATGATTAGCCATAAAAATTTAATTAGTTGTTGTTTTGAGGTATCAGGGACTTTTTATAGATTTCTATCGGGAAATTTTCTCTAGGTCTGCCTTGTCTCACCCCATTATACCCTTAATGTAAAATACCTATCCTTGTGAGGAAAGGGGGATGGGAGGATCTAATTCTCATGACTGATTTCTGATTGCTATACTTATTACTCATTAATCGACTTGTGTGAGAAATCTAAGGATTGTTTGATAATGGAAATTCCGCCATTTAAGACTAACAAAACAATGCCAAAGCCCACCACTAAATCAGGAATAGAAGAATTCAAGAAATTCACCATTAAACCGGCAATAATCACGCTGATATTGGCAATAACATCGTTTTTGGAAAAAATCCAACTTGCCTTTAAGTGAATCTCATTATCTTTATACTTAGAAATCAACTTGAAACAGTAAAGATTAGCCAATAAAGCAACGATGCCAATACCGCTAATGACAAAAAATTCGGGATTACTACCCATCACTATTTTCCTGACAACATCAATCAAGACAAAAACAGCTAACGTTACTTGAAAAATACCACTTAGAAAAGCCGATCGCACCTTGTATAATTTAGATCTACCTATAGCATAAAAAGAGATACCATAGACGATGGCATCTGCTAACATATCAAGAGAATCAGCGATTAAAGCAGTGGATTGAGCCATAACACCGCTAATACTTTCCACAAAAAACATAACTAGATTAATTAGCAGAAGTAACCGTAATACTTTTCGTTGCTCGGCATTTTTTGCCTCCATTCCACATCCACAATCAGACATTTTTCCTCCCCAAAATTCACTTATGATTGTTCATCTAACACTCGAAAATACCAACACGTTGTAATTAATGATAAACTTGATCAAAATTAAATATTTTTGCAACTATTACATATTTTAAAGACTTGTTTTCTGTAGATTTTGATAATGTATCGTTTGTTTCAATACTGGCAATTTTGTCAGCATCGGCGGCGGGGGGATTAAGAATCGGTTTACCATTGTTAATTATTGGCTTGATACGTTTAGATCAATTATGGGATAACCTCCCCTTTCTTTCTTCTTTTCCTCCACAAATTATAATTGGAATTCTCACCAGTTGGTCATTATTCGAGCTATTTGGGAGTAAAAAATTAGTCGGACTCAGAATAATACAGATAATTCAATTAGTTTTAAGCCCTTTCGTAGGTGCAATAATGGCCATCGGCGTTGCCCGTCTATTAGACGTACAAATAACCCCATTATGGTTACTAGGATTAATCGGTAGCTTATTAGCATTAGTCTTAAAATTAGTGCAAGTGGGTTGGTTTTTCCGACTAGGTAGAATACCTTTGACATTTATTTTTATCGAAGATTTCCTCTCAGCTTTCCTTGTGATTTTTGCTTTAGATGCCCCGAAACACGGAGGCTTAATTGCTATGTTATTACTCTGGATTGCTGTACGAAGTTCCACTGCTTGGAAGTATCGAAACCAAGGTATTTCCTGAGTATAGTATTGACACTCCCACTGAATCACCTGAGTGGGATTCTTGGTTCATAGAGATTGCTTCCCGTTCATTAAATCTGTAGAAAAACAAAATTTTAGTGCGATCGCAACTTAGTGGTACATTGGTTTATAACGTTTTTACTGATAGAAAAAGAAGCGTTGCATCATTGCGGGATGGTATGCAATCTTTTAATACAAAGAAAAAACTATTTATTAGGTGCGAACTGCTTGCAGCAGCGCTTGCGCTCCCGAATAACAATAAAGCTCAGTTTTTTTGCTCATATAATTGAAGAAATATCCTTATTATTCAGATAATAAATAAGAATATTTATTGATAAAAAAGCATTTCCAGTCTTTTACTTTTTCCCATAATTTTTCAAATGTTTTAGAACTTCTATCTCCTATTTGCCATTCTAATATTCCTTTTTTAGCTTTCCGCCGTCCATACCCATATCTTGTTTTGTTTGTTTCCAATAAAAGTTTGAAGTTCATCTAATTGTCCTATTAGTGGTATTTCATATTCACATTTATTGTTTAATATCTTCTTTCCTGCTTTTCTTACCCATCTTATTACGGTATTATGATTAACGTTTGTAACTCTCTCTATTGCCCTAAATCCACAACCATTTAAGTACATTTTTAGGCATTCTTCTTTTGTTTATCATAGCCAATATCAGAATAAAATTCGATGAATTGACGACCGCATTTTTTGCATCTATAATTTTGTTTTCCTCTTCTATGACCATTTTTTATAATCTCATTTGCATTGCACTATGGACAATTTATTTCCATTTGTATTAATAGCGTTCACACTAGATAAAATTTTTAGTCATATTATAAATCATCCCGCAATGATGCAACGCCATTTCTCTTCTTTCCTTTTTTCTTTGCCCATCTAATTCCTCATTTATCTTTTTCATTACATGAAATCTATCTGCTACTATTTCTGCATTTGGCATTAATTCTTCTGCCACACTTTTATATCCACTCCATAAGTCTATACTCACTTCTTCTATGTTTTCCAACACTTACTCCCCCCATTTTATCAATTCTTCTACTACTTCTTTTGTTCTTTTTCTTAATATTCTCAGTAACCTACTATTTTCTAAATCTACTAATACTGCACAATAATCATGTTTTCCTTTTCTTGAAGCTATCTCATCTATCCCTAATTTTTTTACTGATTTTATCGGTTGATTATTTACTTTTTCTTCTATATCTTTCAACATTCTTTCTACTTCTGCTTGAGTTACTCCATTTACTTCACACACTGTTTTAACCTACATTCCGCACTTCTTTTTTTGCAACTTTATATAGTACATGATTAAGTTATAGGTGCGATCGCATCTGTCAATTTTTTTTCAATTTTGGGATGAACAAAAATCTTTTGTG
>CAYPDC010000103.1:0-15069 GCA_964409355.1 uncultured Cyanobacterium sp. | reverse complement strand
ACAAAGGGGGAATTATAAGGAAGATTGGTAAATTCTTTCTTGGAAACCGCCTAATTGATCATAACTACTTTAGAGTATCCATTGTTCAGCTAAAAAAATAATGAGTTTAGGGGAAATAGAACTTGAGATCTTAACAAAAAAATATTTAGGGCAGGTATTGGAATTAGATCAAATTTGTTTCGGTGGTTTATGGCGTTTACAGGGTTATCAAAGAGAGATAAAAAGTCCTAATAGTTATTTGTTAATAATTACTATTAATCAGGGTTTAGAGAAAAAAGTCATTGGTTTAGGTTGTTTTTGGGCAATTTTAGAGGAGGCTCATATAACTATTTTAGCTATTCATCCTGATTTTCAGAGACGGGGTTTGGGTAGTTTACTGTTAGAAAATTTACTCAAAGAAGCAGTGAATAGAAAGTTACAAAGGGCGACTTTAGAAGTAGGAGAAAATAATCATAAGGCAATTAATTTGTATCAAAAATTTGGTTTCAAAGAGGCGGGAAGAAGAAAGAAATATTATAAGAAAACTGGAGAAGACGCTTTAATTTTTTGGATGTCTTTTCATTAATATCAGGAATCAGTGATGACAAATCAATTATTAGAAAGAAAATTCTGCTAATTTTAACTCCGAATCCGAATTACAGATTAGAGACGAAACACCTCTTTCCCGTCAGCAATGACAACTAAGTTTATTTGTAAAGGTCCAGAAGTATAAGTTTCACTAGCGGCTACGGTAAACACTTCATCTATACTTTGCTCTAAGGATTGTAATTCTTTGATAAAGTTAATCAGAGAAATGATATTGCCGTCGCCAACGACGATTTGCCCTAAAATTCCCTCCCGTCTTGCTCGAAATTGACTCACGGAAATCAGAAAATCAAGTTTCTCCTGTAATTCTCCACTGTTTAAGTCTTTTTCTTCAATGGTAATAGATGCGATCGGCTCATTTCTTCGGTAAACTATTTTGTTAGGGGTAACCTCTGCAAAAATACGGATTCTTTCTTCTCCTTGTACATAATTCCCCGCCGATAAAATTCTGACTAGATATTGACCGGGGGTGCTTAATTGTTGTTTAATTTGTTCTACTTGCCCTTTGCTTATCTGCACAAATCTATCTATAGAAGGTTGATTCCCATAACCGAGAATTTGCATTACTCCTCGATTTGCTTGGTTTAATACCGCATCGACTAATTCGCCAATATTGGTGTCTTTTTGCACCTGCACCAATGTCACTGTTAATACTTGCCCCCGAATAATAGCGATCGGTCTTTCTCTCAAATCTTGATAAGTTTGGTAATATTGTTCTAAAATGTCCACTTCTTGACGATAAAAATCTAATTGTGTTTCTAAAGATGCTAATTCTTGTTCTTTCGTCTTTAATATCTTGTCTGTTTGAGAAATGAGGCGATCGAGTTCTTTAATTTGCTCATCTCGGCTACTAATCTCTGATTCTAACTGTTTTTGACTGTTTTTTAACTGTTCAAGACTATTTTGTTGCTCTTGTAAACGAGTTTCCTGTTGTTGTAAAATTACCTCTTGATCTTCTATTTGTCCTTGTTTTGCCTGTAATTCTTGATCCCTTTGGGCGATCGACTCCTCTAATCTTAAACTTTGTGCCTGAATCTCGTCTTTTTCTCTCAATAAATCATCTCTTTCCTTGATAATTTTTTCTACTTCTTTTCTTAAAACATCAGTTCTTTTTTGAATTTCTTTTACTTGTTTTTGAGTAGTTGATAATTCATTCTCTTTAATATTTAGTTGATTTAAAACTATATCTTGTCTATCTCTAGCTTTTAATAATTCTTTTTCTACCTGTTCTTTTTGAGATTGCACTGTTTCTAATTGCAGAGTTATTTCTTTCCTTTTTCTGAGAATTTCATCTAACTGAAAAACACCTTGACGTAAGGATTCACTTAAAGTAAATAAAATAATTAAAGTGGACGCAGAAATTAAAGTTCCTGTCGCAATAGTAATTAAAATTGCCGTTTGTTTTGGTCTTAATTGAAACAATCTTAACCTTGCCTTTCCCACCTTGGAACCGATGCGATCGCCCAGTGCAGCGATTAACCCCCCTAACAATAAAATCGCTATGATTAAAATATAAGCGCTAGTCATTAGTTAATAGATAATTTGTACAGAAAATATCGGAAATAATCATCTTAATTTGTTGGAAAAGGTGGGAGGAAAATAGACGAAAAACTTATGCAAATTGTTGACTTAATGCTACTGGATTATGAACTGTGATTTTCTTTTTATTAATAGTAATTAAATTATCTTGTCTTAATTCACCTAATAAACGAGTCACCGTTACCCTCGTTGAACCAATAGCTTCTGCGATCGCCTGATGAGATAATTTTAAATCAATAGTAATACCACTAGGACTAGGAATGCCAAAATCCCGACACAGAATCAAGAGAAAACTGACTAAACGAGAAGCCATATCACGATGTGCAAGGGTTTCAATCATCATCTCCGTTTGCAAAATACGAGAAGACAAACCCTGTAACATTAACCGAGACAAATCAGGATTTTCCGATAAAGAACGTTGAAAATGCTCAATAGGTGCAGAAAGTAACTCCACAGGGGTAAAAGCTACCGCATGATAGAAGCGATCGGACTTTTGCCCAGTGATTAAAGACAATACCCCAAAAACGCTATTTTCCCGTAATAAAGCGACAGTAATTTCTTCTCCTGCCTCATAAACCCGTGACAACTTAACAGCGCCCTTCATTAAAAAATATACCCTTTCTGCGGGATCACCCGGAAAAAAAATCGTTTTACCCCGCTCAAATCTTTCCACCACAGGAGTATAAATACCAGCGCCAATTTGACGAAAAACAGATGCTAAAGGTTGTTCAGGAATAGACAATGATTGCATAGAGATAAATTAATTAAAATAAAATCAAAAATAAATCTTTATAAACGACCCTTTCTATAAGAAAATAAAGATAACGAGAAAACCGTCTATAACTTGATCAGTTTAGCGAATAATTGTCCTTAATTACAGAAAAATTAGATTCAAAATCAAGAATATGTTAGATTTGACAGGAAAAAACGCCCTTATAACAGGAATTGCTAACAATAAATCCATTGCTTGGGGCATAGCTCAACAACTACATAAAGCCGGTGCAAATATTGGTGTTACTTATTTACCCGATGAAAAAGGACGTTTTGAGAAAAAAGTAGGGGAATTGGTACAACCCTTAAACCCCAGTGTTTTCCTTCCATGTAATGTACAAGATGATGCTCAGATAGACGCAACCTTTGATCAAATCAAAGATCAATGGGGTAACATAGACATTCTAATTCATTGTTTAGCTTTCGCGCAGAAAGAAGACCTATCAGGAGATTTCAGCAACACATCTCGTAACGGTTTTCAAACAGCATTAGACATAAGCGCCTATTCCCTCACCCGTTTAGTACAATCTGCTAAACCCTTATTCCGTGACGGCAGTAGCGTTGTCACCCTCAGCTATCTTGGTGGTGTGAAAGTTATCCCTAATTATAACGTTATGGGTATCGCCAAATCCGCCTTAGAAATGAGTGTGCGTTACCTTGCTTCTGAATTAGGCTCTATGAATGTAAGAATAAATGCTATTTCCGCAGGACCGATTCGCACCCTTGCTTCTTCTGCCGTTGGTGGTATCCTTGACATGATTCACCACGTGGAAAAAGTTGCCCCCTTAAGACGTACTGTTACTCAAACCGAAGTAGGCAACACCGCAGCATTTTTATGCAGCGATTTAGCCAGTGGTATTACAGGACAAGTGATCTACGTTGATGCTGGTTATGAGATTATGGGTATGACAGAATAATCAGCAAAATTTTGGGTGGGAGCATTTTGACTTTGGTTTGAAGTAATAAGTAATGGGTAATGAGTAATGACTTAATATCTAAGTCGATTTTTTTTCAGCAACCCCTAATTAACTTCTACAACTTCGAGAATTTTTCCCACCATTGCTATTGTCATAATATCCGTTCTAATATTACCCTTGATTTCTACCCTTAAACCTTCCTTGCATAGACTTTCTGAAGGTTTATATAACTCGTAGGTTTCTCTTGTGTCGCTCACCAAAACCCATACCCCAGATGCGATCGCACGATATTGAATTTCGCCTTTAACTGTAATCATAAAAATCCTCTCATAACAACAACAGTAGCCCGAAAGTTGACCCGTCTTTTTTTTGCTTTCTATCCTTAGTGATAATATTCAGAGAGACAACAACTTAACAATACAGTTTATCATCTTACTCCCTTAAAGCCACATTTTAGAAAACTCAAGACTTGGTACTGGCTACTGTCATTGATTTTATGGACAACGTAACTTACCGTAAACAGCTTAATTAACCTCCTTTTATTAGTTTTATTTTCTACCTTAAATTAATACTATTCAGAGTTGTACTAAGTAGTCAATTATTCAATTTTGACCATCTCTTAGTTCCATTGCTCTCACTACAATAGGTCAGAAAATCTCGAACAGAATACAATTTGCTGTTTCGGATTGCAAAAGACAAAGATTAAATCTTATTTTCAGCCTTTTCACCTCAATTTATTCAAAGTTTATAATGAGCTGTTTTGTCTTTCGAGAAGAAATCTTGTTTGATTTCTATGTTTATAATATAACAATCTTCTCTCAGAAAAAGGAAGGTATCTTTACAAAACTTTATATGATAAGAGTTCTGGGTTCGGAGTGCGGAGTTATAATTAAACGAAAAATTATCGTAATTAAAATTATCAAATAAATAAATTGCATGGAATTACAATATGTTTTTTGTCATTTTATCAAAGATTAACCTACTTTTTGGTTAGTTATTATGTACTTTGATTTTTATAGGTTATATTGAATAATATTGTATAAATCAATGTTATCCTCTAATAAACAACAATGACCACTTTGAGTAAGAATACTCACTTTAGACTGAGAAAATATTTGCTTCAATTTTTGTGCTTCTTCCACAGAAGGCAATATTTTATCTTCATCGGAAGCAAGAATTAAAACGGGTTGAGAAAATTGATTTAATCGTTCAAAATTAGCTTGAAAATTCTGTAATAAATTAATGCGCCAAGAGACAATTAAAGGGGGTAAAGATTGCATTACTTTTAACAATCTTTTTCTCTCTCTAATATTGATTACTTCCAACTTAGCCAAAAAGGGCAATAATAGATGAGTTGCACCTTGATAAATCAAACTAGGCATTATCTGCGTGATATAGCTACCCAGATTTAACCATTGACGTTGCTCGAATGCTGATGCAGAATTAACCAAGATAACACCATTACACAGATTGGGAGTTGTTTCTATGAGCTTTAAGGCTAAACAAGCACCAAAGGATTCTCCGCAAAGATATACTTGACGATTACCATTAATCCTTAATTCTCCTTGAATTAAATTGGTTAACTGTTGGGTTAATTTTTGCCAACTTACTCCATAAACAGGAGAAAGAGACAGACAACGCACATCAAAATTATGCCAAATTTTTTTTTGAGAGTGAAATAGTCGCCCACTGCCATCCATACCGGGAAGATATATGAATAACGGTTTATCGCTATTCTGAAAGGGGTTATGTAAAAATTTCAAGGCTGTTATGATTGATTTTTGCTCAATAATTTTTGATTAAGTTCTACTAACTCTATTATGCTAAATTTTGGGTTGAACAGTGTTCAACCCCTACAAAAAAGGTAGGACTGAGGTTATGATTAATGATAAAGTTATCAAAATTTCCCAGTTACAAATGAATAATATTTTTAAACTAGCGACTATCGCCCTATCTGGTGCTTTTTCTGTCGCAAATCTCGTCTTTTCTCCAGCCGTGAAAGCAGAAAATCAATTCGATGTTTGTTTGAGAGAGTTAACCGCTAGTGGTGTTAGTGCCGAAGATGCCCAAGTTGGTTGTGCGGATGCACTTGTGCCTAGGGAATTATCCACTTGTGTGCTTACTATAACTCAATCTACCAGCATTAATGCGAAGGATGCTTTAACCAGTTGTTATCAAGTGAGAAGACCCTTGGATTTGGGCAACTGTGTGGTTAATATCAATAATACCGTCCTTGTGGCTAGTAGTAAAAATAATCAAACAAAAGCGGAAGATGACAATAAGCCAGAAATGAGTAATAATCAATCTCCTTTAATGATGGCGTTGAGTAGTTGTCAGGCTAGTCTTTTACCTGTTAGACATTCTGAATGTGTAATTGGGTTATCTCGTACTCCTCAACCTTCTAACCCTGTTAAGGCGATGGAGACTTGTTTAAGTGCGGAGGATTTCCCCAGAGATTTATTTCCTTCCTATCAATAAGTTTTTAACCGACATGGCGATGGGATGAATAGCGATGTGCGACCTGAAAACTAGTCATTTGAATTGGTACAACCTTGTACCTAGTTTAAACACCCTAGCTTGAGCCGTGTGAGGGGAAAAAGTCACCCACAGTTATTAGGGAAGGAGAGAAGGGCGATCTTCAAACCTTACCCGATCCAACATAAGAAACGCCCGAATTAATAATAATTTTGTATGAACATAATAGAGAAAACAGAATATAAAGATAATTGGGTTGATAAATTATTTATTGCCTTATTTTCCAGAAAAATGGCTAAGGCCGTGGGAAAGAAAACAAAATTAAAGGGTTATGAAGGTTTTGTGGATTTGTCTCAACAAATTATGGAAGGGAGAAATTCTCAACAACAGCAAGAATTAGTGGCAATTGTCTTAAAATCTCTTATACCTTCTCCTGTTTTATTCTTAATTCGCAATTTATTTTCCCCCAATCAATGGGTATGTGAGGCTAATGCTTGGTTTGCCACAATTTTATTTGAGTGGTTGGTAGGTAAATCGGAAATTAGAGCGGTAGAAATAACTACTACTGATAATCAATCCCGTATTCAGAAAAGTGGTGTTTATATCCAAAAATGTCGCTATTTAGAGGAGAGTGGATGTGTCGGAATGTGTATTAATATGTGCAAGTTACCAACTCAGGATTTTTTTACTCAATCTTTTGGTATTCCTTTAACTATGACTCCTAACTTTGAGGATTTCAGTTGTGAAATGGTTTTTGGCAAAATACCTCCTGCTTTAGAGGATGAGGAAATCAGTCAGCAACCTTGTTTAAAAAATACTTGCCCTACTGCGAGTTTGTCTAGTAATGCTTGTTATAAACTGTAATATTTTTACTTCAGTTGCCGATAAAAGTGTCTGGTTGTGGTAGGAAAGAGGGCATTGAAGCCTAATGATTTTCAATACCTTGAGGAGCGATCGCACCTTACCATTTTTAATGATTACGCAAATAGTACGAATAAAAGTGCGGAATGGGGGTTAGATGCGTCCTGGTTTATCTTTGCAAAGAGCATTGATAGCATTAGTTGTGAGATGTATTGTCACAGGCGATAGAGTTAGTAAGAGTTTTGATGTAGTCTCTTATTACTTCAGACATGGGAATTTGTTTTAATTCCGCATAACTTTTTAACGTTTGATATTCTAGATCAGATAATAAAAGTTGGAGTCGCTTATTTCTTGCCATAACCTCTAAAAATATGTATAATCAGAGTATAGCAGATAAAAAGTTCACCAATAGACATCTCCAGAAAATATTAATTCAAATGTTTTTATACTACACTAGGAGCAACTATAATGAGTAAGGTAATTGAAATCGATGATTCTCAATTTAAAAGTGCTATTTGTGAGGAAAATCAACCAGTTTTAGCCTATTTTTGGGCTTCTTGGTGTGGTCCTTGTCGTTTAGTTTCTCCTTCAATTAATTGGATAGCAGAAAATTACGGCGATCGCCTCAAGGTGATAAAATTGGAGGTGGATGCTAGTCCTGAAAGTGTTGCTCAATGTAAGGTTGAAGGTGTACCTGCCTTAAGATTATTTAAACAGGGTAAAATGGTTAGTAGTCATGAGGGTGCGCTCGGCAAAGATAAGTTGAAGGAATTTGTAGAAGCTGTAGTTTAATTGAACTTTACTTGATTTAATTACTGTTTTTTTTTCTACGGAATGAGGAGGAAAAAAGTGCGATCGCTTTAGATAGCGAAATGCTCATTAACCCAAAAACTAAAAATATCCCAGTGTGGTTGAAAAGAAAATGACCAAATTCCGTTAGAATTAAGAGTTGTTAAAAAATTAATATGAAAAATTACTATGGAAGTAGGACAAAAAGTTAAAATTTGTCGTCTCAGAGAAAAAGTATCCCCTGAGATTCTCAAAAAAGCTCAAGAAGGACAAGCAGGGGTGATTAAATCATTTAAAATGACTGATGGTAGCGGAGTCGGTGTTTTTGTTGAATTTGCTGATTCTACTATGGGTTGGTTTTTTGAAGATGAAGTTCAAACTGTAAAATAATCTAATAGGGTGGGAAATTGAGGGATTAGGCGGTTTCTGAGAAAGAATTTCCCAATTTTCTTGATAATTCCCCCTTTATTAAGGGGGGTAGTGGGGTATATTTATTCTTGGAAATCACCTTAACTTTAATCTATTCTTCCTTCCCAGACTTTTGCTCATAATAACTTGATTTTTATTAACATAATGGCTTTTATTCTCACATTTTTAGGTAAGGGTGGTGTTGGTTGCACCACGATGGCGATCGCATCTGCGAAAAAATACGCTCAGGCGGGAAAAAAGGTATTATTAGCAGTACAAGATTCTACTCCCTCATTCTCTCTACAATTAGGAGTGAATGTTAGTTCAGAAATTACCGAAATTAGCCCAAATCTTAATGTTATCCAATTACATAGTACCCAATTATTAGAAGCTAGTTGGGAACAATTAAAGCAGTTAGAAGCTAAATATTTACGCTCTCCTGTGTTAAATAATATTTATGGTCAAGAATTAGCAATTTTACCCGGGATGGATTCGGCTTTAGCTTTAAACTATATCCGAGAAAAAGATGCCGATTATGATGTAATTATCTATGACGGCAAAACTAGCCTCAACTCCGTGCGAATGTTTGGTATTCCTGATACTCTTAGTTGGTATATTCGCCGAGTGAAAAATTTGTTAGAAAACTCTGACATTGTTAAGGCTTTATCACCTTTTGTTCAACCTGTCAGCAGTGCGGTTTTAAATGTATCCTGGAATACAGATAATTTTACTAATAATGAGTCCGCTAGAGAAGCAGATCAAATTTTAGAACAGGGTAAAAAAGCCATTAATGATCCGAGTCGGGTTTGTGCCTTTCTCGTCACTAATGCCACCCAAGAGGCGATCGTATCTTCAAAATATTGGTGGGGTAGTGCGCAACAAGTAGATTTAAGCGTTGGAGGAGTATTATTAAATCAAGGGGAAATCACCTCAGAGATAACCACAACGTTTAATCCCATACCAGTGACGGCGATACCGTCTTTAAGAGGGGATAATTGGCAAAAACTAAGCCAAGCCTTACCCGACTTTCAAAATCAGGCAAAACAAGCACCAAAACCCCTTATTATCGATACGGCTAACCGAGAAGTAAAGCTATTTCTCCCCGGATTTGAAAAAAAACAAGTCAAACTCAGTCAATCAGGGCCAGAACTAACTATATCAGCAGGAGATCAAAGACGCAATATCTTTTTACCGCCCCCATTAAAAGGGCAATCAGTAAAAGGGGCAAAATTTCAAGATGCTTATTTAGTGATTAGTCTTTAAACATCTTGATTTATCAACACTCCTCCTTAATTAAAAATAATATTAGAAAAAGTAAACTCAGTAATAGTTGGTTGCTCGTCTTCCTTGATGCTTTGACGATTAGTTAAGACGTAATAATTACCCACTTTTTCAAACTTATCATGAAAAATAGATCTGACTCCTTTTTGTTCCCCAGTTTGAGCATTTGCATAAACGGAGTCATAACTCAAAGATAAATAACCCTTATCCGTGTTTAAAACCTCGAAGGTGTTAATAGTCACAAAAAGATCCCGTATTTTGCGATAAACAAGGGTGACAACATTATCTTTGATTTTGTATTTATTACCTTCTCCAGCACCCCCTAAAAGGATTTCCACAGCACCATCAGCATCGGTTTCTCCAAAGCTAAAGGTATTTTCCCCGTGAGACTTCTCAAAACTATGGTTAACTCGGTGAATGGTAATTTCCCATAACTGCTCTTGAATAGCCTTTTGGGCAAAACTGTCTTCGATGTCAGAAACGCTAAACTGCAAATTAGAGTCGATTTTTCCCTTCGCTGTATAGGTAGCTGTAGGGGTTTTATAGGTTATGTCACAGGTATAACCGGGGAAATTCTCATCCCATGTATAGCGATTTTCGTAAGCATTGCGGAAAAGTTGTTCTGCGGTTAAAGTTTGAGTCATATTTTGTTTTCCTATCTTTTTTTATTTTCTGATTATAACTCTTTTATGCCAAAATTCATCAATTAACAACTATATAGTTAATCAAAAAACGAAAATGGGAAGGGGATATTTTTTTCTAATAATTAATATATCTTCTAACCTATTGTCAAGATAAAGAAAAGAATGAAAATGCTCACTGCCAATTATTTCACCCACTAAATAATGATAATCTAAGTTGACTAAATTACTCACTAACCAGTAACAAGGATAGACATAATTAGGAGCAAAAAGTTCGATCACTTTAGTGTCAGGTTGACAAAATACAAGGTTACTTAAACCACTACCATGAGGAGAAATAACTATTTTCGTTTCTGCTAATAATTCTGCTTGTTTTTTAACAGATAATGATTCTAAATTTATTATTTCAAAACCTTCCTTTTCTAAAAAATAGATAATTTCTTTTTCATTAATTAAACGGCGAGTATTAGATTTATTTCTACTAATATATAATTTTCTAAAAGGCTTTTTCTTAATTTTTTTAGGTGACAATTTATCTCTCAGATATTGACAACTCCAAGACGGCATCCAAGCAATACAACCGGGGAAAGAAGGTATAATTAACTCATCCGCTTGTAAGTGTAAAGGGAAAGAAAGAGGTAATATTTTTTCAATGGGTATATTTAGTATCTCTAAAGTTTCTCGTTGAAAAGTCGTGCGATTATCTACTAAAATATAATCTATATCTTCTAAACTTATCTTTGCTAATTCTACTAAATAAATACGAGGTAAAATATCAAATAGCCAATGAAAATAGACATCATTTAATAACCCCACTAAGACTAAAACTTTGCCTTTAATCGTCTGTTTTGGTGGTAAAATAGGCGTTTTTAAAACAGAGTGTTTACTAGGGTGGCTATCAGGATGATTTGGACTTAAAGCCGGAGATTCAGGGGATAAATCTCCGATTAAATAGTTATCCTTTGTGAAAATTGCACTGCTTCCCTCCGTTGCTTTTAGATAAACAATTCCATTTGGTAATTTGATTAAAAAAGGTTTAGGTAGTTCTATTTTTTCAGGAAAATAAAAGCTAGGATGTATAAAGTTATTGATGTTTTTTGGTGGTTTTAGATTGATAATATTATCTAAATTGAAAGAGTAATAATTAGTTGCTAATAAGTTATTTTCTTCTGCCCATTGATACGCTGTTTCATAATATTTTTTTACGGGATTTATTATATAATTTTTGCTCAAACTAGCTCGATTATTATTGAGTTTGTTTATTATTGTTTGTGTATGATTTGGATTAATTCGATCGAGTTTATCAAGATAGGGATTAATTTCATTAATTTTGCCACTATAAATTAAACTATAAATTAAATTTTGATAAATAATTTCTGTTTCTAAACCTGATTCTAAAGCCTTTTGATAGTAGTGAATAGCTAAATGATATTTTTCTTGATGAAATAAAATTTCAGCAATATTCTGACTTATTTCTCCTAATGAATAATCTTTGTCTATACTCTCTATTAAGTTATAATTTAAGCTCAGTATATCTTGATTATTTTTTTTATTTTCCTTGCAAAATTGTTTATATTTATGGATACGTTTCGAGTTTTTCTTGATGAGTCTTTGCCACAGTATAATGACTAAATTTAATTGTTTTTTGAGTAGATATACATACCCTAATTCTCCATAAGATTGAAGATAGTCTGGATTGATTTTAATAATTGTCTTTAATATTTCCTCACTAGCATCTAAGTCGTTAATTTTTAAGTAACAATGGGCTAAAGATGATAGAATTTCTATATTATTGGGATCTATTCTTCTTCCTTGTTCATAAGATGCGATCGCACCTTCCCATTCTTTAATATTTTGCCATAGTAACCCCAATTTTTGATAAGCAATGAGGCAATTAGGATTATTTTCTAATAAATTGTTTAATATTTCTACTGCTAAATCAGTATTACTTTGTTGAGCAAAAATTTGAGCTAAATTAATATAACCGTCAACATATTCTGGATTTAATTCTAATCCTTGATAATATAAATCTATGGCTAAATTAAACTTGTTTTGATTATAGTTTAAATCGGCTATATCAAAGATAGTATCACTAATATTTTTTATTTCTGACTCATCAATATTTAACAATAAATCTAAATAAATAGCATTACTTAACTCATTTTCTCCTAAGCATAAATAAGTAATAGCTAAATAATTGTTTAAGTAATAATTATCAGGATTTTCTAATAATAAATTCTCAATATATTCCCTAACTAAAGTATATTCCTCTCTAAGCAATAAATCCTTAATTTTAGATACATATAACTTGTTCAATTGAGTCATAAAATTTTAGTTAGATTATAAGCGAAGGGAATTAAGGAATTAAAACATTCTCTGAAACCTAATACCTGCCACCTGATACCTAAAACCTATTAATTATTAATTATTAATTGTTAATTATTCATTACCTTACATTTGTCCTAAAATGGACTGTAAACGCTGTTTTAAACTAGGATCTTGTTTAACCTGTTGAGTAATTTGATTAAAACGATTAACCGTTAAACCATTATTTTGCACGATTACTTCTGATTGATCACAGTATTCGATCGCCATTTTACGAGCATTTTCCGGCAGTTGACTAAAACTTTGACGCTGATTACAACTCATTTGCCCTGAAGATTTACCCGTGACTCCTTCAATATTACTATAGGTGGTTTTGCGTAAATTTTCAATGGCGATCGCCGCTTGGGCATATTTTTTCAAATCCTCATCAGAGACATTTTGCGCCATAGCCTGAGATTGAATTGTAACAGAACCTTGCCGATATTCAGGCACAACCCCCGTAGAAACCGCCGAAAGACTTAAACCCAAAGCTATTAACAATTGAGAAGCAACTTTCTTATGTTTGTCATTACCTTGATTAAATAACATAGTAGAGTAACAATAAAAATTAATATATCTATTACTTAGTATGAAGGAAATAAGGCTCAATTAGTTCCCCGATTTACCAGTAATCAAAGAAGTTAAAGCCATCCCCGACACCGCCAAAGAAGCCAGAATCATCAAAACTAATCGTAATCCTAAATAAGTCTCCGCAATACCTGCCAAAGCCAAAGGCAAAGACAAAGCAATATTAACCGCATTATTCTGCAAACCAAACACTTTTCCCCGCATATCAGGAGGTGTTTCCCCTTGAATGGTAGTCTGCATCGGCACACCCACCAAAGCGGCAAAAATGCCCAAAATCACCGTCATAGCTAAAGCTAAAATCAGACTATTGGTAGCCACCGATAAACCACTTAAAGCGCCTCCCATCCCCAAAGATCCCCAAAAACTAAGTCTTCCATGGGGAATCATCTTTCCTTGATGGGTAACAAAAGTCGCTCCGATCGCAATCCCTACTCCTGTAGTTGCCAGTAAATAACCAAATTGATCCGCCTCCATACCCGGTATGGTTTCGGCTAAACGCACTGCTAAAACTGCCAATGCCGCAAAAATAGAGAATAGTATAACCAACTGAAACAAGGCATTACGCACTCGATGATTATATTTTAAGTATCGTAAACCCTCTTTTATATCTTCTAAGGGGTGATTATCCTTTGTTTGCTTATCTTCTTCTCTCTCTCGACTCACCATCGTTACTAAAATTCCCCCTGCTAAGACATAACATCCCCCCACTAACAATTCTTTCCCGTAGGCAAAATTAAAACTTGTACCCCAATCAGACATTATCTTTAATAATGGTTCACCCACTGCAAAACCGATGATTACCATTGCCATCATGGTGGTGGTATAAACGGAATTTGCCGCTAATAAATCTTTTTTTCTGACAATCAGAGGAATAGTTGCTTGTTCAGCAGGAGCGAAAAATTGAGTTAGAGTAGAGACAGAAAATGTGACTAATAGTAATAACCAAAATGCCCAAGGTAAAGAAAAGAAACCGATTTCCTCTTTATTAATCGATAAACAGAAGGGCACGATGAGGACTAAAATCCCTCTAAATATATTAGATACCACTAAAACCGTTTTTTTCGACCAGCGATCGACATATACCCCTGCTAAAGATCCGAATAGAATAGCAGGAATGGTAAAAGCAATCATAATTAAAGATACCCATGAACTAATACTTTCCCCTTGAGACTGAAAATTAGCAGTGATCAGGGCAATCATTAACACTAAATAAATTTTATCCGCTAATTGAGAAAAAACTTGTCCTAACCAGAGAATGAGGAAACTGGTATTTTTTAAAACGCACATGATTCCACTGGAGACCTTATTTTGAGAGATCGGAGATAATTGCGTTAATATTGGTTCTGATTTTTCTTCTTTTTCCGTGTCAGATACTGGCATTGTTATTCAGTTTTCGTATAATTTTTCAACAAAACTTAACATATATCTAGTTTAAGCTAATTTGTCGAATAAATTTATCGTTTAGGTTTCAGGTTGCAGGTTGTAGGCTTAAATTTTACCTCAGTTCGATGCAAGAATGTCTGATAAGGGCAGGTATCAGGTAGCAGGTTTGCTGATTTAAAGTATGAATTTCGTTTTTAACTATTAATTAATCAATTATTATTAAAAACAACAATATTTTTCAGCAAAATTGAGTTAAATTTATTTAACGATCTCTATTAGCAATGAAATTCATTTCATTGCGAGATCAAGGTTTCAACTCATAAACTGCTTTGCAATAAATTGACAAAGCTAATAGATAACGTTCAATGAATTGAACTAATAAAATTCAATTTTACCTCGACTTTGAAAAGATCCTTCCCCTTATCACCCCTTCCCCTTATCACCCCTTCCCCTCATCACCCCTTCCC
>CAYPDC010000102.1:6179-15470 GCA_964409355.1 uncultured Cyanobacterium sp. | reverse complement strand
CATCACCTCATCACCCCTTCCCCTCATCACCTCATCACCCCTTCCCCTCATCACCTCATCACCCCTTCCCCTCATCACCTCATCACCCCTTCCCCTCATCACCTAACGGCTAAAGAAGGAGTAAGAGGGCAAATTTGCTTCCCAACGGGGGTATGGAGAATCATTACTTCCACATTGAAAACCTCAGCGATATTGGTTTCTGTTAACACTTCCTCGGTTTTACCTACCGTGTATAGTTTTCCCTGTCGCATAAAGGCGATGCGATCGCTATATCGGGCGGCAAGATTGATTTCGTGTAAAACAGTAATGATGGTTAAACCCTCAAGGTGAAGTCGTTTAAGCAGTTCTAACAGTTGTAACTGATAGTGAATATCAAGGTAGGTAGTTGGTTCATCTAATAGCAATACTTGGGGATTTTGGGCTAAAGCTAAGGCTAAAAAGGCTCTTTGTCTTTCTCCTCCTGACAGTTGCGATACGGGGCGATCGCCGTAGGATTCTAACTCAGTTTGGGCTAGGGCTTCACTAACAGCGATACGATCGCACTTAGTTAAATCCCACTGATACCATGATTGATGGGGGGTGCGTCCTAAACTTACTAATTGTCGTACCGTTAAACCAGAGGGAATAACTTGTTGTTGGGGTAAAATAGCGATACGTTTTGCTACGGTTTGGGGGGGTAAACAATGGATTTTCTTACCATCAAGTAAAACTTTACCCGTAACAGGAGGGAGAATCCGAGCCAGAAGTTTGAGAAAAGTTGACTTTCCCGAACCATTTGCACCCACCAGACTTAACCATTCTCCCTGTTGTAAATCCAAATCGAGATTATGGACAATAACACGACTGTCATATCCACCACTCAGGTTATAACTATTTAAAGGCATGATAGGAATGAATAATGAATAATGAATAATGAATCACCTGTAATCAACTTCCCCCTCTCCCCTTATCACCTCATCACCCCTTCCCCTCATCACCTCATCACCTCATCACCCCTTCCCCCAACCTCAAAAAGAGCGTCTATACAACAACCAAACAAATAAAGGTGAACCCACCAACGCCGTTACAGCACCGACAGGTAACTCCACCGCACCGATACGGGAAAGCAAATCCGCCCAAGATAGCACCATTGCACCTCCCACCGCCGATAAAGGAATCAGTAAGCGATAGTCATTACTCTTGAGTAAAAACCGCATGGAATGGGGTACAAGTAAGCCCACAAATCCAATTAAACCCGCTATACTCACCGCACTCGCCGCCAATAGGGTTGCCGTACCTCCAATTAATAGGCGCGATCGCCCCAAAGGAATACCTAACCCTACCGCTAACTCATCCCCCAAATTGAGAACATTGACGAAACGAGATAACAGACAAGCGACAATTAGAGCTATGAGAATATAAGGAGTAGCAGTGTTTAACTCCGCCCAGCCTCGCCCATTAAGACTACCGACAATCCAGTTTAAGGCTTTTTGAATCCTGCCATCTTCAGACAGTAGTAATAAAGTAGTTTGGATCGCACCAAAAAGGGAAGAAACCGCTACACCGCCAAGAATGAGACGCTCTACATTTATGTCATTATTCTGCCGTGCTAAAAAGTAAACTAACACAGTGGTTAAAACCGCCCCAAGCCAAGAAGCTAGAGGTATGAGAAATAAGAATAAGTCAAAGGTAATCAGAACCACAACGACTAAACCAGCACCAGCAGAAATCCCTAATAAAAAAGGGGTAGCTAGAGAATTGCGTAACATTCCCTGCAAAAGTGCACCAGAAGTGCCTAAAGCCGCCCCCACGACAAAGGCCGCAAGGATGCGCGGTAAGCGTAAATCCCAGACAATCACTTGATTTAATTCTGCCCCTCGATGCCATAGTGCTTGATAAATTTCCTCCAAACTGAGAGAAACAGAGCCTATTGACAAAGATAAGCAGAAAGTAATTAGTAGCCCTAAACTAATAGAAATAATTACTATTAATGTTCTTCTACCCTCCGAAGTCACTTCTCTGAGAATAGATGAATCGACAGAATTAGCCTCCATTAATTTGGTTTTGTTTAGTGAATAATAAAAGAGGTTTAGAAAATCCCTTAGAAACGACTGGTGTGCGTCCAATAGTTCTCTATGGCATCATCCATTCCTGAACAAGAATTTCAAAACCCTAAATAAAGTTATAACAAATTTTAGAATTTATTGCAAATAATATTCAACTATCTTGATTAATATTTTCAATTTAGCTATAATACAACTCAGAAAAATTATAAATATCAAGAAGATTGATGACTCAAACACAAACCATTAGTGCGGAAGATTTATTTCGTAGAGCTTATGAAAACCGCTATACTTGGGATGAGAATTTTCCGGGTTACACTGCCGATATAGTCATGAAAAAAGGGGATTTAACCGCTACGGGCAAAATCAAAATTAATCGTGAATTACAGTATGAGATTACTGGAGTTGAGGATAAACAATGCTTACAAGCCATTAAAAATCAACTTTGGGAAATCGTCATTCACAGAGTTAATCATGGTTTTGAAAAAACTCACGGGGAAAATACCTTTAGTTTTGGAGAAAGTAACGACTCCGACTCTACCACTACTATTCTAGTGGATGGCAAGGGAAAAGGAAATATGTATAAAGTTAGTGATAACGTGGTTAAACTTGTCCATCGTCGCATCGGTGATAAGATTGTTACCATTAACACCACTAAAAGCCAAAATACTGCAAAAGGTTATCTCGCCCTAGAATATAACTCTACCTATGTGGATGCAGAAACGGGTGCATCAATAGGGGGGAAAACTTTTACTCAAGATGATTTTATCCAAGTTGGGGATTATTATATTCTTTCTAGCCGAATCATGGAATCCCATCAAGAGGGAAAAATTGACTCTGTTGAGTTTCATTTTTCTAATATTTCATTGATTTAATAGCTTCATGCTGAGTTCGGAGTTTGGAGTTAAACTTGATAGGTATTGAGAAAAAAACTAGATAAATTGATTTTCAATCCTAATTTATCAATTTTAATTAATATTTTCTAAGAAATAATCGACAATTTTGAAACATTTTCCTCCCCCTCTCACCCCTTCTCGTCTTCATCTTTATATTGTTTTAATGTATTACAATATTTCTGAATTAAGCCACCTTGATCATAAATTACCCATTTCCAATTTACCTAACATAATTAAACTTTCTAAATCTTCTTGTGCAGTGGGAAGATAGTTTTTTATAACTTCTCTAATTTGATTTAATTCTTCTGTTTTCGCTAAACCCAACATTCTACTAATATCTGCTAAGTCTTGAGTTCTACTTGCAGACAATTTCATTAAAATTAAATAGGGTAAACCGATGATCGGTAAACCATCGGGTGCATAATTTGGCTGGGAAAGTGCCTCTTCAACCCAGTAATCTTCTCCTTCTAACACATCTAAAGAGGTTTTATCTGCTAATTGCCATTGACTACCTGCAATGCTTAAGTCACCTATTTTTCCCGCCCCAGCATTTTCTAAATCTTGATAAATTAATGGAGAATCTTCTGCTTTAACGCAATGGCAAAAGAAGTCCCTAATCTCAGCAGAGCGGATTAGTGGATGAATGCTTCGACTACGCTCAGCACAAGTTTTGCCCAACAAAAAAAAAATATCTTATCACAGTTCAGAAAATTGTGATAGGATAAGAACAACCGCACACGGGCGGAATGGCGATAACCAAGCCATATACATAAACATAACTCTATGATACCGTGTGAATGACCTACGGAACGTGGGGCAAAGCCTATCGCCTTGATGTAAGACTCGCTATTGTTTTGCAATAGAAAGCAATTGATTGGGTAGGAAGCTCCCGACTCAGCGATAGCGGTCGGTAGTAGTTCACCTAAAATATCAATATCTAATGTCATTCTTTCGGGCATATACATTCTTGTTGCAATACCACCAACCACAACAAAAGGGGCTTGTTTTAAGATAGATTTTAAGTCAGTCACAGAACTATTCCAAGTGCGTTGAGATAAAAAATTGATACCACTACCAGTACCAGATTTTACTCTTTTCTGCACTAAAGTTAAAAAGAATTTCCTTTTAGTGGCCGATAAATCTTGAATGAGCATAGGTTTTTGTAAAAGGGGTGAAGTTCGGTTATAATTTTGCAAGAGGTCTTATCTTCCCATTGAGTAACAATCAAATCACAGGAACTTGTCATTAATGACAACTAATTTGGTACTGTACATAATAAGCCATCTACCGGACTTGAACCGGTAACCTTTCGATTACAAGTCGAGAGCTCTACCAATTGAGCTAAGATGGCAACGGAGAAACAAAAAGAAACTACTTTTTCCACTGAGTTATATATCGTAACGATTTTTCAGAATATTGTCAAGAAAAAATGTTGTTAGGAAAAACTCTAATTATCGATGATCATTGCTACAAATAACTTTAGAGATAATTTCCGCCGTTTTCGGTTTTTGCCATAAAGGTTTGAGGGGTTTATTAATCAATAAACGGTATCGATAAAAATTTAAAGATTCAAAGATAAACCCTGCGATCGCACAGGTGACAGCAATGATAAGGATACCAAAAAGACCGGAACCATCGCCAAAAATTGCCAAAAACTGCCAAATTTGAGCATAAAAATGATTAGTTAAGTCAGAAATGAGGGGAAGATGTGCCATCACACCCAAACTAGCCAAAACCACCATAAACAGAACAATAGGCAAAGCAAAGCCAACTAAAGTTGTTAATAAGAGGGATAAAAGTAAAGATAACCATATATTCATTGTTCTTAACTCCCAAGCATGAACTTTAAAGTGCAGAAATTGAGCCACCTATCATAAGACCATCCGTTTACGGTAACTAGCTTTTTCTACTCTTAAGAGTAACGGTAAAATCCTGAATTGTCATCAATATGTCAAGAATCTTAAAAAAAGATTAAATAACTTGACACAAACCCAAAAATAGTGTAAAGAAAAGTTGACTTCTATGAATAAAAAATAATTGAATGTCCTCAACAGTTTACCTTGTCCGACACGGAAATAGATTAGATTTTGTCTATCCCGACTGGTTTAATATCGCACCAAGAAGATATGATCCTCCTTTATCAGAAGATGGTAAGATACAGGCACAAGAACTAGCTCAAAGATTAAAATTAGAGAAGATAGATCATATTATTGCCTCTCCTTTTTTACGCACAATTCAAACGGCACATATTATTGCTGAAAATCTTGATTTAACCCTCAAATTAGAAGCAGGTTTAGGGGAATGGCATAATCCAGATTGGATGAGTTACTCTCCGGAAATTCACCCCCGTGAGGAGTTGGAAAAAATTTACCCTCGCATTGATTGGAGTTATTCAAGTCAAGTTTTCCCCCTTTATCCTGAAAACCAAACAGAACTTTTAAGCCGTATGGAAAAAATTGGGCGATTGTTGGTTAATCAGTTTTCAGAGAATTTGTTATTAATAGGTCATAGTATGACGGTTTTAGGAATAACTAAAGGTTTAGTTGATAAAAATATACAATTTGAAACCCGTCTTTGCTCTCTCACAAAAATAGTTAATCATGGATATTATTGGTTATTAGAATTAAGTGGGGATAATTCTTTTTTAGGAAGTAGGGGGTAAGGGTAGGGTGTTCAAAATGTACATGATTACGATGTAATTTTTCACACCTTATTTTTGTTCAAAAATCAAGATATTGTATTAATATTCAAGGCTTATATATTGATCGTTATTTTAAAAAGTGCATGAAAATATATTGATATATTTAGTCTATTTTAAATACCCTAGGGAGAGCAGGGCTGTTTCATTTTCGGTAAAGAAAAAAGAGGGGGAGATAGGGAGAGGGGGAGAAGAATGCTCCAAAATTGTTGATTATGTTTTCGAAATATTAACTAGAATCCATAAATTAGGATTAAAAATCAATTTATCTACTTTTTTCGTCCATGTTTGATCCTTTTAACCCCGAACTCCGAACTCGTTTTTATGGAGTTTGACTTATTTTCTCCTCAGACTTGATTGTCGGCACAAATTTTTCCGTAAACATTTTGATCACTATATAAACGATCGGCACGACAAATAAACTCAAGAAGGTTGCCACTAACATCCCCCCAAATACCACTGTACCTAATGATTGACGACTCGCAGAACCTGCTCCAGTTGCGATCGCAAGGGGTAAAATCCCTAACAGAGTCGAGATTGCCGTCATTAAAATTGGTCTTAATCGGGCTTGGGAGGCTTCGATCGCAGCTTTGACGATGGGTAAACCTTCATTGCGTAACTGATTAGCAAATTCCACGATTAAAATGGAGTTTTTACTAGCTAAACCAATCAACATCACTAAACCGATTTGACTATAAACATCGAAGGAAAATCCCCTCGAAATTTGGGCGAGTAATGCCCCTAAAATCGCTAAAGGTACGGCTAAGAGAATGATTAAAGGATCAATATAGTTCTCATACAACGCCGCTAATACCAAGAAAACGAATAATAACCCTAAACCAAAGATAACAGGGGCTTGACCTCCAGAGACGATTTCCTCTAAAGATTGTCCAGACCATTGATACCCGAAACCTCTTGGTAATACTTGAGTAGAGAGATTTCCCATAGATGCGATCGCATCTCCTGAACTAGCCCCCGGACTTGCCGAACCACTGACTTCTATAGAACGGAATAGGTTAAAATGGTTAATAACCTGCGGACTTGTACTAGGGGTAATGGTAGCCAGATTCGATAAAGGAATCATTGTGCCGATTGCACTACGAACATATAACTGCTTAATATCATCGGGATGAGTGCGAAATCTACCATCCGCTTGAACATAAACCCGATAAGTGCGATTTTGCAAGGAAAAATCATTGACATAACTAGCACCGAAAGCGGTTTGTAAAGTACGAAAAACCTCATCAATATTGACATTGAGAGCCTGAGCCTTATTGCGGTTAATATCAATGACTAATTCGGGGCTATTTGCCGTAAAAGTGGTAAAAACTCGGCTTAAACCGGGAGTTTGATTAGCTTGTCCCAATAAACCGCCCAAAACCTCCATCATCGAACCAATATCGCCATCACTGCGTAAATCTTGCAGTTGATAAGTAAAACCGCCAAAACTCCCTAAACCCCTAATGGCAGGAGGATTCACAGGAATAATTCTCGCTTCAGGAATCATAGCAAATTGCCCCCATAAACGCCCAATCACGGCTTGTGCTGACTGATTCGGATTGCGTCTTTCTGCCCAAGGTTTGAGAGGAGTAAAAATCACCCCAGAGTTAGAACTGTTACCACTAAACGCAAAACCTCCCACCCCAAAGGTTGCCTTAACTTCAGGTTGTTCTAAAATCACCTTTTCGATCTTCTCCATCACATCGCTAGTGTATTGTAGAGAAACCCCTTCAGGGGCTTGAACAATGGTGATAAAATAGCCCTGATCTTCTTCAGGTAAGAAACTTTGAGGCACGGTAATATATAGCCATCCTGTACCCACTAACATTAATACAAATACGGCAATAACGAGCGATCGCACCCTAGCTAAACCCACCAAACTACGGCGATAGGATCTAGTTACTCCATCTAAAAAGCCGTTAAAAACATCAAAAGGAACTTGTATCCACGCAGGTAACTTCTGATGATGTCTGAGTAATAAAGCACACAGAGAAGGAGTTAAAGTTAAAGCCAAAAAAGTAGAAATAGCAATAGAAAAGGCTATGGTTAAAGCAAACTGACGATATAAAGCCCCCGTAGTACCGGGGAAAAAAGCCACAGGCACAAACACTGCCATTAACACCAAAGAAGTAGCAATAACCGCTCCGGTTAACTCCTTCATACCCCTTTGAGCGGCTTTAAAAGGACTCATATCCTTATCCTCAATGTAGCGATCGATCTGCTCCACAACTACGATCGCATCATCAACAACCATCCCCGTAGCCAACGTTAACCCGAACAGAGTTAAACTATTGATGGAAAAACCAAACACCTTCACAAAAGCAAAAGTACCGATCAAAGCAAGGGGAATAGTCACCGCAGGAATCAACGTAGTGCGCCAATTCTGCAAAAATACCAAAATAATCAAAATTACGAGAAACACCGCAATAAACAGCGTGTTAACCACCTCTCGTAACGATTCTTGGACGTATAGGGTGGTATCAAAAGCGATCTCATACTGCAATCCGGGGGGAAAAGTCTTAGATAATTCCTCCATTTGAGCCTTAACCTGTTTTGCCACCTCAAGGGCATTTGAACCCGTCAACTGATAAATACCCATCCCTACCGCAGACTGACGGCGATAACGTAGGAAAGAAGTATAATCTTCCGCCCCTAATTCTACCCTACCCACATCCTTAAACTGTACCAAAGCACCACTAGAATCGGTTTTGAGCAATAAATTCTCAAACTCTTTTACCGAAGTTAACTGACTCACTGCCCGTAAATCAATTTGAAATTCTTGTCCTTCAGGAACAGGTTCAGCACCGATTTTTCCTGCCCCAATCTGATTATTTTGAGCCGATACCGCCCTAATCACATCCGCAGTGGTTAAGCCACGACTGGACAACTTTTGTGGATCTAACCACATACGCATAGCATAACGTCTTTCACCAAAAATACGCACATCTGCTACCCCATTAATGCGCTTGAGAGGATCAATCAAGTACAAATCGGCATAATTGCTCATAAAAAGATTGTCATAGCGATTATCTTCACTATAAAGCCCAATCCCCAAGAGAATATTATTAGATTGTTTCGTGACACTAACCCCATTGCGTTGCACACTTTCAGGTAATTGAGCCTCCGCCACCGCTACCCTATTTTGTACATCCACGGCGGCTAAATCTTGAACCACATCAGAAGCAAAAGTTGCGGTAATACTAGAAGTTCCACTATTCGAGCTACTAGAGGTAATATATCTTAAACCGGGAGTACCATTAATTTGTCGCTCTAAGACGGTAGTAACGGCATTTTCCACCACTTCCGCACTGGCACCGTCATAATTAGCCCTTACCTGTATTTGTATGGGGCTAATTTCGGGAAATTGAGCTAAAGGCAAATTAAACAGGGAAATTAAACCAATAAAAAGGATAATTAACGCCGTTACCGATGAAAAAACGGGGCGTTTGATGAAAAAGTCTATCATTTTAATGAATAATGAATAATGAATAATTAAAAATTAATTCCTAATTCTCGGAGTTTTGCTTCTAATTCAGCAACTCTTTGTTTTGCTTCTAAAGCTGATTCTGCTGGAGTAGGGATTAACTTTTTTTCTAGGTCAAAATAACGCAATTTTCCTTCATGAATACCCAGAAATAAACCTAAACTTTCACTC
>CAYPDC010000102.1:2585-6079 GCA_964409355.1 uncultured Cyanobacterium sp. | reverse complement strand
CATCACTTTCTAATTGAGTGGCATCGGGCATTAAATCTGCCAATTGTTGTGCTGTTAAAACCATTGTTTTATACCCTCTAAGTTTTCTCAAATTATAACTGAGATCTTAAATCAGTACATTAATACTTAATGATTAAAGGTGAGTAAGTCAATTCTCTTATTGTTAATGCCAATTCTTATCCTCGAACTTCCTCCTTTGACAAAAATGAAAACCTTTGCTGTGTAAAGTTTTGAACCATTATCTAAGCGTAAAAATCTGGTTTTTATTATTATGCGGCAGATCCACCCGCAATGATGTAACGATTTTATTTTAAACTGACGTTTTATTACAACATAAATGTTTTAAATAGTTAATCAAAATATTTAATCCTCATAGAAATCTGTAACTCAGGTTAATTGAAACATCAAATCTACGCTAAACTTAGTAAAATACAAAATCTTGCTTTTTCTGGTTAGGATTGATTAAGTATCGACTATGGAAAATTTACGGACACCAGTGATTAACTATTACCAAGTATTGGGCATTCCTAGCGATGCCTCCCCCGAAGAAGTAAAAAAAGCCTTTCGTACCCTCGCAAGACGTTATCACCCCGATGTTAACCCCGGTGATCAAAATGCGGAGGAAATGTTTAAGCAAATTAATGAAGCTTATGATACCCTCTCTGATTATGCAAAGCGTCAACAGTATGACGTGCAATTTCTCGGTGGGAAACGCAGACTTGTTGGTAGTCAAAGGAAAAAACGTCCTAGTAATAATGGCTTTTCTTTTCCTAATGCTAATATTGGCGGTTTTTGGCAAGATACTGTTCGATCCCCTAATAGTGCTTCCTCTAATAATAAAAATACTACTTATCGTTCCGATTCTCCTAATTTCAGCGATTTTCGTCCGGGTACTACTAAAACCGTCAAATCCTCCCCCTCTCCTCGCACCCAACCCAAAGACATTGAAGCTAAATTGACTTTACCTCTCATGAAGGCTTATGAGGGAGGAAGAGAGAGAATCAGGTTAGAAGATGGGCGATCGCTTGAAGTGGATATGCCTCCTTGTATGTATCATGGGCAAAAAATCCGTTTAAAAGGGCAAGGTATTCGGGGAGGGGATTTATATTTAAAAATATTGATTGAAGCTCATCCTTTCTTTACTCTACAAGGAACAGATATTTCCTGTGAAATTCCTTTAACTCCCTCAGAAGCCATCGTCGGAGGTGCGATCGAAGTTCTCACCATTGATGGTTTAGTGAAAATGAATGTTCCTGCGGGGGTAAAATCAGGACAGAGATTAAAATTAGCTAATAAAGGCTATCCCAATATTCGAGGAGAAAGGGGCGATCAATTAATTATTATTAATATCGTTATTCCCCCCGAAGTCAGCGAAGCGGAAAAGGAATTGTATGCCAAAATTAGGGAAATAGAACAGTTTAAACCCCGTCAAGATTTATTAAATCTGTAGAAAATAACAATATTAAGTTAAACGAGATAAACAAAAAACCATTAGGGAGGATGAAGCACTAATTATGAGTTTAAAACAATTATACCGAGACAAAATAGAAGAAGTTAAACAACAAGGTACTCAAAAAAATACATTATGAAATTAATATGTTAAGATGATCTTTGATCGCACCTCAACCCACACAAAAAAATGATCACACTCCTAACCCTTCCTAACCCTTATCCCACTCCTAAACTTTACAAAACCCGATCGCAATTTTAAAACAATTAACTTCAATAACTATTTTATCATTCCCTTTTTGTGCTGATAATGAACGTTCAGCACCAAAACCGCGTCTAAGTTGAAACCCGTAGTTTTTTTTCTTCGGGTTCAAGATGGTTTTGAGCCCAAAGGCGATCGCTTACAGAGAAAGGATCAAGATTGATAGTGTCAACAAATTGATTTCTTGGTTGATAGCCTGTTTTTGTTCTTGAGACAAAAGGGGGGGTGTCCTCCACTGTGCTTGTACTCGAGGGCAGATATTCCTTGTTCATTATACTTATGTACCCATGACATCACTGTTTGAGGATTTCTTCCCGTTTCCTTTCCGACTCTTGTGGCACTTTTACCGTCACTAATTTCAAAAAGTGCTATTAACCTCTCTCTCGTCCTTGGATGCTCTGCTTTAATTCCCAATTCTCTTAATTCTTCTTGGGTTTGATTCCATTTCTCATAGTCAACTTTCAGCATTTTTGTCCCTTATTTTGTCAAGTGGGTTGACCCTTACATCATACCTAAAAAACTCCACTTTTCAAGATGGATGCGGTTTATTTAATGTTCTTAGAAGTTACTCATTAACCACGCAAAACTGTCATTATGAGCTTGTCGAGGAATCTCAAAAGCCTTGATTTTAATAGCTTTCTGATTTATTCGGCAGATCCTACTTAGGTCGTCCAATCACAATGAGACAACGATCGCACCAAGTTTTAGCGTGTTTTAATTCTTGAAACAATTGATTCCATTCATGAAAGGCAATTTTAAAAGGATTATAAGATTGAAGAGGATGAGTTAATCCATAAACAAGAGGAGAATTGGAGTTTTCCGTGGCAAATGTACCAAATAGGCGATCGAAAATAATTAACATACCTCCATAGTTGCGATCGATGTATTCTGGATTAGAAGCATGGTGAACTCGATGATGGGATGGCGTATTAAATACCCACTCAAACCAACCTAGTTTGGGAATTAGCTCAGTATGAATCCAAAATTGATAAAGTAAGTTTATAGCTAGAGTAAGTGCGATCGCACTTGGAGCAAAACCTAACCAACACAGTGGGACAAAAAACAAGTAATTTCCCGATAACCAAGCTGTCCAACCCAATCGAAACGAAGCTGAGAGGTTAAAATAATTTGCCGAATGATGAACCGCATGAGTTGCCCATAACCAGCGAATTTCGTGAGCAAATCGATGATACCAATAGTAAAAAAATTCAACCCCCACAAACAGGACAAAAATTGTCCACAGATGATCTAAAGATATTGTCCATAAACGATGTTCCCAAACATAAGAGTAAACTCCTAGGGGAATTACGGCGAAAACCGTGTTAGTAATTCTATGTCCGATGGCAACTGCTAAAGAAGCAAAACTTTCTTGCCAAGAAAAATTAAAATTGTGGTTAAACTGAATTAAAATAACTTCCACCACAATAGTGATCAATAAAAGCGGATATAAATGATAAAGGAAATCGTATGACATAATAATGCAAGATTGAGAAATAATGGAATAAAAAATAGGGTAAGAAGAATCTCATCCCTATCCTGTGATTATGGCAATTAAACTACAAATACTCTCATCTACTCTCATCAAAGTCAGGACTTACGCATTTTGACGAATTTTCATTAGACATCTCCAACAATTCCTTAAAATGGGGCTACAACCCTTATTGTATGGTTATGAAATTATAGTTTCTGGAGATGTCTATTCTTTCAGCGATCAATCTTTAACGAAAAATAGAGATTTTTGAGCATTTTTGCATAAGTCCTGAAAGTGTTATTTGTTGATTGT
>CAYPDC010000102.1:0-2485 GCA_964409355.1 uncultured Cyanobacterium sp. | reverse complement strand
GAAAATGCTAACCCGAGGGCTAAAGAAAAGCTAAAAAATGATTTGCTCATGGTCTGTTTCTCCTAATATATAAACTAAAACAATTACTTAGATTGATATGTAACAAATCTGGACTTACGCACGGGAAATGAAAAACTGTCATTCTGAGCGATAGCGAGGAATCTCCAAGCCTTGATTTTTGGTTAAATTGCGCGAGTCCTGACAAATTTAATTTTGCAAACTTTGACGGTTTTGCTGAATCTGTTGTTTTTGTTCTGAGGTTAGAATTAAATCAACCTCTGATTGCATCCCTTGAAAAATATTTCCCATTTGTCGGCGTTTATTTAAAGGGAGATTCAAAGATTGAACAGCAGAACGTACTCCATCGCCTTGAGAAAGGGCGTTTTTAAATTCCTCTTGTTGTTTAGGGGTGAGCAATTTTGCTAATTGAGATTGAGTTTTCTCTGCGACAGTTTTAAGTTGAGCTTGTTGTTCAGGCGTTAGTTCAATCTGCTCTAAGGTGGGGACAAAATGGTTGATCGAAATGGGATTAGCCCGTGCCACCATAGGAAGCATTGAATGTGATAGGATCAATCCCCCTGCTAACCAAGAAATCCATTCTGTTTTCATCAAGTTTGCTCCGTGTTTTTTACTCTACATTTACAATAATAAGAATTGAACCTATCGAATGAGTAGAGAATAAAGTCCTAACTTTTCGGGACTTTAGTCCTAAGTTGAGCAAAGATTTTCTTTGATATAGTGATGGGCAAAACCAAAGCAATTATCTTTATTGCCATGACTTCATATCCTCAATCTCGATCGTTTTTACTGCACTTACTCATGATTCTGGAGTGGGTGTTGCTAGGTATTGTCGCCATTTCGCAAATAATTGTCGTATTTTTCACCACGCTACCGAATTTATTAATTGTCAATATTTTAGGGTTAGGATTATTTGCTTTACTAGGGCGAATGAAACCACAACAATATATCTCTAAGTTAATTTATACTCTGATAGAATTTGTACTTATTTTTTGCTTGATATTTTTCGGAAATCTTGTATTACCTACAATCTTATTTGTGATATTAGTCATCCGCAACGGTATGCTATGGGAAAAACCCTATGGAGGGCTAGTTACAGGATTTGCTTTTGTGGGTTGTATTATCGGTTTGAGTTATAATTTGTTTAGTCAATTTCGACCTTTCAATATTCCTTCTGATCAAATTGGCGTAGTTTGGATTAGTGCTTTTTTCTCCATTGGCTTGATAATTTTATTTCTCCATCTGTTAGTTGATGCCGCCCTCAAAGAGCGTCAAAGACAAGAAGAATTGAGTGCAACCAATGCCCGTTTGCGAGAATATGCACTCAGGATTGAAGATTTGGCAACGGTACAAGAACGTAATCGAATTGCGAGGGATATTCATGATTCCCTGGGGCATTCTCTGACGGTATTTGGTATTCATCTGGAAGGGGCATTACGTCTGATGCGATCGCACCCTGATAAAGCTGAAGAACTGTTACGGGAAATTAAACAGCTAAATACAAGAACTTTACAAGAGGTTCGTCAATCTATTACTGTATTACGTTCTGATCCTTTGCAGAAAAAATCTCTGTCTGAAGCAGTTACAGATTTAATGACAGAGTTTTATAAATCCACTGGAGTGTTGCCGACATTCGATAATCAACTCAAATCTTTACTTTCCCACGAGGTTAATGTGGTCATTTATCGTATTGTGCAAGAGAGTTTGACCAATATTCGTAAGTATGCAGTAGCAACAGGGGTTAAAATTAGTCTTATTCAATCTACTACAGATTTAGAAATTACAGTTATGGATAACGGCAAGGGATTTGATTTGAGTCAAAATACAACGGGTTTTGGACTTCAGGGAATGCGAGAACGAACATTAGCATTGAAGGGTAAATTAGAAATCATAACAGCGCCCGATCAAGGTTGCCGTGTCATGGCAAAAATTCCCCTTTCAGGAATTTAACTAACTTTCCTTAACTCTAACCTGAGTTGGATATAAGAAATAATCATGAAAATAAGAAGGGGAGAGGGGGAGAAAAAAGCCTCAAAATTCTAAATTCCCTCGTCAAAATATCAATTAAAATTAAGCTAGGACGCATCTATACTAATCCCCTTTGAGAATAAATTATGATTCGCATACTGTTAGTTGATGATCAAGATTTAATACGACGGGGCTTAAATGCCCTACTCAACACAGATTCTAACCTAGAAGTGGTGGGGGAGGCTCAGAATGGTCAAGAAGCAGTCACCCTTGTCAGTCAGTTAAACCCTGATGTTGTCCTCATGGATGTACGAATGCCCATTAGTGACGGAGTGTCAGGTACTCGTCAAATCTGTCAAAAGTTTCCTGACACAAAAGTCTTGATGCTAACAACCTTTGATGACCAAGAATATGTATCTCAAGCACTACAGGCAGGGGCTTCAGGTTATTTGCTCAAAGATACTCCCTTTGAGGAGTTAACCCAAGCCATATACCTAGT
>CAYPDC010000101.1:0-15493 GCA_964409355.1 uncultured Cyanobacterium sp. | reverse complement strand
TTATAAACTACTAAGTAGTAAACAAGAACCAATTATAGCTACGGCAGAGTATAAAGCTGAAGAAATAAATGATGATAAAATTGGACGAGTGATGGATGATATTTATGAAGTTTCTCTTAATTGATAAACTTCAGGGAAAAAGTAGTCTAAAAAATAATCAAAATAAGAGGCGATCGCCTCTTTCCATGGTTCATCAAAATTTGCTATTATTTCCGTCATAATTAATGATGATTATTAGCTATGACTATCTAACCAAGAAAGCAAGTCATCGGGAGAATTAAAATCTAGTAAATCTTCCCCTAAATTCTCTAAATTTTCTATGGGTAATTGTCTTATTTTTAACTCTAACTCAGGAGATAAATTACCGATTTTTCGGTTGAGTAAACGAATGACTAGATTAATCTCTTTTTCAATCCCTTCTTGTAATCCTTCTTCCTTAGCGAGTTTTTCAAAATTGCTGACTAACGGCATTTTATTTTCCTCCTCATATTGTTTGATTTTTAATTTTAAACTTCATTGTAACTGTTTTGGTAATGTCATCATTAAATCCACAAATTTTAAGAATTTAACGATGTCTTTTTTCTCATATCCCTTTTCATAAAGAGAGCGTAAAAATATCCATTTCCATTGCTCTCTTTCTGTTAAATTACTCACCGTGGCTTTCGTTTTTAAGTGAGCCATTATCATTATAGCAAAGGGATTTTTTTCTGCTTCTAATTCTTGCCATTTTGATTCATAATCCAATAATTTTACCGTGGGAAATGATAAGTTTACTTGACAACCACCTAAATTATAACTATAGTTATCTGGCCGCCATGTTTGGTTTTCATCTCCTAAGATTGCTAAACTAATCACCGGTTTTCTATACAAATCAAAGGCTCGATAATTATAAATGTACATTCTTTGGGCAAAGTCTTTTTTTGATTGGCTTTGCACTTCTATATGTACTAATACCCAAATTTCTGATTCGTCTTTTAGCCATACTTTAAATAGTTTATCCACCGCACGTTTTGTGTCTTCTGAATCGGCGGTTATTTTCTGTAATTCTTGCTCTAAAGAAACAGGTTTTTTCTGCCAATCTACTAATTGATAAACTTCAGGGAAAAAGTAGTCTAAAAAATAGTCAAAATAAGAGGCGATCGCCTCTTTCCATGGTTCATCAAAATTAGCTATAATTTCCATCATTATGCCCTTTTACTATCTATATTTGGTGGGCATTACCCACCCGACAAACTCAATTTTAAAAGAGTGAGATCGCACCGCTTGTAGTTAAGCTAAGATTAGTTAAGAAGGAAGGTTGTAAGCCGAAGAAAGTAATAGCTACAGCGAGGATAAAAGCGGGTAAACGCTCATAATCCGCTACTTTTGGTAAATAACCCGTTTTATTCTCCATTCTGCCAAAAAAGACACGATTGAGAAGAATAACAAAGTAAACCGCCGTTAAACCCGTTGCAACCAAGCAAAGCAAAGTATAAATAGGATAAACGCTAAAACTACCCTGAAAAGAGAGAAATTCACCGATAAAACCAATCATACCCGGTATTCCTGCACTAGCCATCACTGCCATCACCATTAAACCACCGATAAAAGGTAAGCCTCGATAGGGATTCATTAAGCCGTGTAACTCCGACAATTCCCTTGTGCCTGTTTTTTCCTCAATAATGCCCACTAAGTGGAATAATAAAGCCACAATTAAACCATGGGCAAACATTTGAGTAATCGCCCCTAATATACTTAAAGATGTACCCGCCGCCGTAGCCAATACTACAAAATTGATGTGCGCTAAAGAGGCATAAGACACCATTTTTTTTATGTCAGTTTGGGAAATAGCCACTAATGAGCCATAAATAGCACTAATTACCGCTAAAATAGCTAAATAAGGCGATATATCCCCCCAAACATCAGGAAATATTTGTAAGCCAAAGCGGATTAAGCCATAAGTGCCTAATTTTGAGATAACACTACTTAACAGTATTGATAAGGGAGTTGATGATTCCGTATAGGCATCTGGTAGCCATGTATGAAAGGGAAAAATAGGGATTTTGATAGCAAAACTAATGACAATAGCGAGAAGTAAAAGTATTTGTTTGGCTTGAGGTAGGATACTACTAGAAATCATCTCAATGTCAAAACTATTGGCTTCTGTAAGGAAGTTTAAACCTAAGAAACCAGTTAAAAGGAAGATACCAGAAAAGGCAGTATAGAGCAAATACTTAATGGCGGCGTAGTTTCGATTATCTCTCCCCCAGATAGAAATTAAGAGATAAATTGGCACTAATTTAATTTCATAAAAGATGAAAAATAGTAACAAGTTTTGAGCGATTAATGCCCCATTAACACAGGTAGTTAACAGTAGAATTAGAATGAAATAGAGTTTCGGTTTCTCAAGAGTTTTGCTGTCTAATTCTCCATTATAAAATGAGAGAGTGACAACTAAACAATTAAGGATAATTAAGGGTAACGATAAACCATCTATCCCCACAGTATAATTTAACCCAACAAAGGGCAACCATTCTAAGGATAATTGTTGTTGTAAACCTGTAGCTTGATAGTCGAAATTTCGGGCGATTATGATACTTATTACCAGTGCGATCGCACCTGTGATGATAGCGATATTTTTAGAAAGATTACTTTCTTTTTCAGAGGGTAAAATAGCAATTATTATCGCCCCTATAATGGGTAAAATTAAAAGTAAATTAATCATCATAAAAGTTTTAAATTTTGATTTATTGAGTATATATAGAGAGGGTTAACCCTCTTTTTATTAAGATTTGATGACAGTAGTTATGATAAATTAATAGAGCCTTTATTAGTTCAATTTATTGAACGTTATCTATTAGCTTTGTCAATTTATTGCAAAGCGGTTAACGATTCCAAACCCATTAACAATTTAGGTTAATAAATTCACTTTTGCTGTATTTAAGTCATAATAACCGCCGACAATTTTTAATTTATTATCTTCGATTAATTGGGTTATAATAGAAGATTTTTTCAAAATTTGTACTTGAAATTTGACGTTGGCTTTTATGGCAGTAGTTAAGTCTTGCTATTCCTCTGGATTGAGAGTATTAAAAGCAGGTTTTATGGCATCTAAAATTGATTGAATTTTCCCCATAAAATTGCGAAGGGAGTTTGCCCCTGTGATACCTCTTTTATACGAGTTAATGAACGATTATTATTAGTAATTTGATCATTAATAAAACGCTCATTTCCCTCTATTAAAGCCTGTGATGCTTCATCGGGAGTAAAATTATTTTTATCAATACTTTCTTGGGTATTTCCCTTAGTTATTGCCGTAGCAAAACCAGCCGAAACTAAACTCAATGCCCTTAGTTGTAACCAATTTCTGCGAGAAAACTCTATATTTTTCATGGTTATTATATGATTAGAATTTACCCTTGAATGATACATCAGAGTTTAATTAACCTGCTCATTTATTTTTTTATTGAGTTAAGCCAAAAATAATGCTGATAAATATTAAGCCTAAAAGTATCGAAAAAATATACAGTTGGGATTGTCCAGATGTGCTATATTTTAAGGCTTGTCCGCCAAAAATGGTACTTAACCCCACTAAGTTAACCACACCATCGACTATATATTTATCAAACCAATAAGCTAATTTTGCGGTAACATTTACTAAGCCCACAATAGTAACTTTATAAATGTCTTGAATATAGAGATCATTGGCAAAGAAATTACGGATAAATTCAGGCACTATGGTAATAGTTTTATCTCCTGATTTTTTACCATAAATTAACATAGCTAATACCACCCCAATCCCAGTGGATAAACTAAAGAAAGTGTTTAAATTTCCTTCAAAATTAATTAACTTAAATTGAGCTAAAACTAAAGGTAAATGTAATGTTACCCCCGTTAAAATCATCATCGGTAATACCATTGCCCATAAAACTTCGGGCGATCGCACCGTCATTGGTTTAGTTTCACCGACAAATATTAAACAAAAAGTGCGTAACAGCGAAAATGCAATAATAGCATTAACCACCAGCAAAACAACCGTTAACCAAGACTGAGATGAGAAAAAATCATAACCCAATTCAGGTAAAATCCAGAAACCGCCGAGGGGGGGAAAAGCCACCAAGCCAAAACTACCCACTAAAAAAGCAATACCCGCTAACGGGCGCCTTTGCCATAATCCCCCTAATTGAGTTATATCTTGGGTGATATTGCTAATCACAATCGTGCCGATACTCATATACAGCAACGCCATTGCTACCGCATATACCGCAATCAAAACTAATGCTGTTTCCTCATGATTTGTGCCGACAGCGATAAACACTAATCCCATGTAAGCACTTACAATGTAAGATAACGCCCGTTTAATGTCCACTTGGGCAATGGAAATCAAACTAGCTAAAATAGCAGTAACTACCCCGACAATGACTAAAATTTCTGAGACAACAAGAGACATCGCCAAAACTGGTTGTAACTGAATAATGACATACGCCCCCACTGTAACCACTATAGCATTACGGAGGATAGAAGCAGGTAAAGGACCTTCCATGGCCTCATCTAACCATAATTGTAACGGAATTTGCGCACATTTTGCGATCGGACCTGCAATTAAAGCAAGACAGAGTAAATTGGCGATATTTTGATCTATAGGGGAATTTCCCGCCCAAAATGCCAAATAATTATAATTCCAAGTGTTAGAAAAGGGATAAATGGCTATTACCCCCATTAATAACAGAATATCACCTACCCGTTTCGTCCAAAAAGCATCCCTCGCACCAGACACTACTAAAGGTTGTGCAAACCAGAAACCAACTAATAAATATGTGCCTAAAGTAAGAATTTCCAGATAGACATAACTAAAGAAAAGGGAATTACACAAGACTAAACCACACATCCCTGCTTCAAAAAAGCCCATCAGTGCGTAAAATCTTGCCCATCCCCAATCCATCTCCAGATAACCGACGGCATATAATTGAGACAAGACATTTAAGCCTGTAATCAAAGCCAAAGCACCTACACTCACAGGAGAAATCTGTAAATCAAAGGAGATATTAACCCCTGTAGCTTCTAGCCATGTAAACCTTAACTCTTTCGCAGGTAATTCCCAAATTTGATATAAAGCAATGACACTATGGATAAAAGCAAGGGAAGTCATAACTATGTTAATGTATCCAGCAGGGCGGGATCCCGTATTGCGAATGATACCGGGCGACCACAATAGAGCAATTAACCCCCCAATCAAGGTATAGCAGGGTATAAACCAAATGGTTTCACTAAAAAAATTCATGGTTTTAAGATAATTTTATTACGGCAAATATGTATGATTAAAATTTTATGAGCGAATATTTATAATTAATCATAAATTTCCCTCCGATGTCCAATTTTGATGATAAAAATTATTTTATCTGAGACATCAAAATAGTAAATGACTCGATAGTCTCCAACCCTTAGTTTATAAAAATTGCTCCATTCACCAGTTAAAGATTTAATTTTTTATAAACTTCTTCCGCAGGAATACCGATGTTATTGTTTTCATTTATTTTATTTTGAAATGTATTTAAACTCATAATTAAAACTCCGTAAGTTATCTTTATATAATAAACTATTAAACTTCCATAAGTTGGGTTCTATCTAAGAGAAAATCGAGAAAAGTTTGAGCAATAACCGATAATTGTTTACCGCTTAAATGATTAATATACCAGTGCCGAGAAATGGGAAAATGTTGGACTTCTAAAATAGTTAAATCCTCATGACAAGCAGTAGTGAGGGTATGTTTAGACAAAACGGAAATGCCTAAATTTCCTAAAATCGCCTGTTTAATCGCCTCATTACTACCTAATTCCAATCTGACTTTAACATTAATATTATGTTCTTTAAATAAATTTTGCACGGCTTTACGAGTACCAGAGCCAGATTCACGCATAATAAAAGGATAGGATTGTAAATCCTCTAAGGGAATATTTTGACGATTAGCTAAAGGATGATCTTTCCTTGCTATCATTACCAAAGGATTGTCGATGAAAGGTTGGCTTTTTAAATCCATATCCTCTGGCGGTTGACTGAGAATATATAAATCATCTTGATTGTTATTCATTCTCTGTTGCATCTGCTCGTGATTGGTTACTTGCAAGGCAACGTCTATGTTAGGATATAGTTGACAAAAAGCACCTAAAATACGGGGCATAAAATAAGTAGCAGTAGTTATCACTGATAAACGCAGTTTACCTTCTTTTGTCCCTTTTAAATCCGCTACCTTCATCTCAAAGTTTTCTAACTCGGAAAATACTTCTTGACAGGTTTTTAATAACTCTTTTCCTGCATCGGTGAGATAAAGTTGTTTGCCAATTTGCTCAAATAAAGCTAAACCAACGGTTTTTGTTAATTGCTTTACCTGACTAGAGACAGTCGGTTGAGTTATTTCTAATTCCTCGGCGGCTTTGGTAAAACTCCCTAGTCTGGCGGTGGTTTCAAATACTTTTAACTGGTGTAGGGTGGCTTGTATCAATCATCTATACTCCTTATCTATTGACCTTTATTAATCCATAATAATCAATGGATAGATTTGTGTCAATGTTAATTCAAAGAAAAAGAAAGAATAAATAATAAATAATTCCTTCTAATTTCTAACCACTAATTGAAACCATGATTGCAGTAAATCTCTACAGGCTGAGGCTTTAATTCCTGCAATTACTCCTAAACGATGGTTGGATACTTCGCTATCAGGTATGTTTAAAATAGTACGCACTGCACCTGTTTTGAAGTCGTCAACTCCATAGATAAGGGTTTTAATTCGAGCTTGAAGTATTGCTCCAATACACATAGGACAAGGTTCGAGGGTGACGTATAATCGACAATTATCTAACCGCCATTTGCCTAATTTTTGATGGGCTTTTTCTATGGCTAATATCTCGGCATGGGCGATCGCACTTTGGGATAATTCTTTTTGATTACTAGCTTCGGCAATTAGATTATTGTTATTATCGACTATTATTGCCCCTACGGGAATATCTCCTCTATCTCCTGCTTCTTTTGCTAAGATGATTGCCTTATTCATCCAATATTGATGATTTTCTAATTCTTCCATCATATGGAATTAAGTTAATTGCTGATGCGATCGAGCAGAATTAAAGAGGTGACAATACCAGTAAAATGGGCGGTAATAGTATTAGTATTCGCCTGAATAATCAATAAATCAAGGGAATTGACAAACTGTTGCGGATTGGGGCTAATTAATTGAGGTGCTAGAGTAAGCAATTTTGCTAAAGCCAATCCGACTAAGGTTTCAGCACCAATAATTGCAAATAACATCCCTACTAAATTAAAAATTAAACCAATTCTGATTAAGCGTATGGTTTCTGATTTTTTAGGACGTAAAGCAGGATCTCGATTTTCAATCTTCCTGCCAATTTTACCATAACGGAAAGCTAAAACAATCGCAACGGTTAATAATAAGACACTGATAAAAGCTGAAAAAATACCAAACTGAATCCCACTTGTATTTTCTTTTGCTTCAAATAATGCAGGAGTAGCAAAGAGAAGGGTGACAGCCGAAATAATCCCTAATACTAACTGTAACCAAAAACTCCAAAATCCCCACAATTGAAGATTCCTTGACACTTTCTGAATGGCAGGGGGTAAAGATTGAGTAATTTGTGAGTCTCTAGTCATAAAATGTTTAGCCTTTAGAAAATTATTTTCACCGAGGAAAAATATAATTAAAGATTCGTCTTTATTTTTACAGTATAACTGAACTTCCAGAAAAATAACTTCCGTTTGATGCAAGAATATCGGGTTGAGGAAGGTTTCACCCCGAACCTTTATAATTAGTTAGTTATTTTATTTAGACATAGATACCATGAAAAAATCTTTAGCTTATTTATCGTTGTTTCTTAGTTCTCTTTTAACCATTATCGGCGGCAAAGATATTCCCGTCAGTATAGCAAATGACTTGAATGGCATTGGTTTTACTCATAAACTAAAGCAAATTCTATTAATGGATGACTCCCCTTTAAAAGTAGCAATTTTGACTAATCTTGCCCTTAACTATGCCAATGAAGGTAAGCAAGAAGAAGCCTTAGAAATCTTAGCAACGGCAAAAAAAATATCTCTACTATTAACTGATACATCCCAACAAATCGCTAGTTTAACTCAAGTTGCCCAGAGTTATGGAGAAATAGGGAATAAAAAAGATGCGATCGCATCTTTAAATTTAGGGAAGAAAAAAAGCGAACAAATAGAAGATAAATCACTACAAAGCTACTTATTGCTAAATATTGCCTTAGAATACGAAAAACTAGGAGAAAGAAAAATTGCGAGTCAGATATATAAAAAAAGTGAGATAATTCGAGCAAAAACTAATCAAAGACTTTCAGAATTTCCCTTTGAAGAAAGTAGGCAAAAATTCCGATGGGGATTATCCACCAGCATCAATTCCTTTCGTGATACTACCGCTACTTTCGGATTTAATACTAACTATGAAAAACAATGGGCAATCAGAGATATTCTCTTAAACGGCACGGTTATTATTGGCTACGATAGCAGTAGAGAAACTAACAAATTTCGTCCCAATGGCTTAATTAACTCTATTTATCGCCATCATTTTGATTCTCGGTGGAGTTTCTTTAGCAATACTTTAGTCACAGCTAATCAAGAGTTTTTTGCTTCCCAAAATGATGACGAAGACTCAAGCATTTTAGGCAATGTACTTTTAGGGGGTGGTTATAATTTATGGAGAGGAAAAACCCCTAGCAATTCAGTTGATTTACAGGTAGGCTTAGGAGGGATTTATGAATATGACTTTTTTGACGGAGAAAACAGACGCAACCAAATCTCTCCTGCCTTCGGCATTTTGCTACAAAGCCGAGGTTTAAAACTAGGCAATGCCGAAATCAATCATATCATTGCTATCATACCATCTCTAAGCGACTTAGAAAACTACACCATTACTTCTGACTCTAATCTCTCCATTCCCTTAAGCAAAAAATGGTCTTTTACTAATCGCTTATTTGTCCGCTATCGTAATCAGTTAATCTACGAAAACAATCCCAAAGTACAATTTTTCTTTTCTACGGGATTACAATATAAATTCTAACCAGCATATTTTCTAGGAAATAATTGACAATTTTTGTGCATTTTTCTCCCCCTCTCCCCTTCTCGTCTTCATCATTTTTTCTTATATCGAACTCAGGTGACACCTGACACCTAATACTTAAATCTTGGAGTAGCCTATTAATGCTATAGTAAAACCTGCAACATTAGCACTTTAATGATGATGGTGATCATGATCATGATCGTGGTGATGATGACCGTGATAATGGGGTTGAGCTAAACTAGGATTAACGATCGCTCCTTCTTCGGTTAATAAAGACTCAATCAAAGGATTAACCCATTGTGCCGCCATAGCACAAAACTCCTCATTATCATTAACACATTCCATCTGCACATAGTTAACATCGGGATATTTGATGTATAATCCTTGGATGATATGCTCAACGTCTAATAAAGTTTCATGGTTTTCTGTGGCAAAGCCAATGGGCATAAATACCAATGCTTTTGCACCCAATTCAATTAAGTTTCTACCGGCTAATTCTGCATTAGGTTGAGTCCATTTTATCAAAGGAGTTTGATGATTTAACCAACCCACGGAAATTAAAGGATAACGATAAATTAATTTCTCCCTAACTAACTCATATAAGGCTTGGCTTTCATCAATGCCGGAAGTAAATCCCTTAGCTTCGTGAGGACATCCATGATTCATTAATACTATACCGATTTCCGAGGGGAGATAGGCTTTGCTTAATTTTGCCTGAATTTGTTTTTCTACCAATTTCGCCAATAAATCGATATACTCAGATTTATTGTAGAAAGAAGGGATATAACGTAAGGCTTTAACCCAATGATCCTCTTTTCTGTCTTTTTGCGCCAATGCCTCGTTAATTTGCTCGATCGCAATACCACTGGTAAAGATAGAATCAACCACTAAGAGGGGATAAATGAGAATTTTCTCAAAACCTTCCTCTTTAACTTGCTCTAAAACCTGATAAGGTAAATGGGGCTGACAGAAGTTAAAAGCCTTAAATACTTTAACTTTTTCTCCCCAAGTATGTTGTAACTGATGTTCAATTCTTGCCCTTTGACGCTCAAAAATAGCATTGTGAGGGGAGACAAAATTACCGTGTTGATGACTCCACTCATGTAAGTCAAAAATCGCCAATAATTTAGCCAGAGGAGGATACATCCATGTTGGCACGGGGGCAAATTTAGCGGTAAGTAAATTTAACGCTTGTTCATTATAATTTGCAAAATCATCGTAACTTTCTACCTCACCATATCCCATGAGGATAACAGCTACTTTATCGGTAGAGGGCGAAACGGAACTTGATTCAATGGTTTTTTCTGAAGTAACTACCACGATTATGATACCAAATAATTAAATACTATCCTTATCCATTGTAGGGGGATATTTGTTAATTCTTCAACCTAACACAGGACACCTTTACACCAAATACCTTTACACCACTGAAGATTTTAGATCGAACTCAGGTAAAATCAGATTGGTTTATAAATTCAAGTCATCTTTATATTAGGATATGATAAGAATTATTATTATTTAGACATTCAGAAAATATAACCAAGCTAAAAAAATATGGTCAGTTTGGAACAGGTAAAACAAACTATTCAGCAGGAAATACCCGACGCTGAAGTCGTGGTTAAAGATTTGACAGGCGGCGGTGATCACTTAGAGGCGATCGTTGTTTCTGCTCAATTTGAGGGTAAAACTAAGGTTAAACAACATCAACTGGTTTATTCCGCTTTACAAGCACAATTGCAATCTGAAGCAATTCACGCTTTAGCATTAAAAACTTATACCCCTTCTACATGGTCAAGTGTAAAAAACTAGCTTTTAATCATAGCTAGATTAAAGGCAATTTATAGCCTGTCATTCTGAATTTTTCTCATTTATTGTATATCATCTTATTGAAGACTTATGAATCCTGAATTAAAACAACGTATTGAAGAAATTGTTAAGAGCGATCGCATCGTCGTCTTTATGAAAGGCTCAAAATTAATGCCTCAGTGTGGCTTTTCTAATAACGTGGTACAGATTTTAAACACCATTGGTGTACCTTTTCAAACCTTTGATGTTTTATCTGATTCTGATATTCGTCAAGGTATTAAGGAATATTCCAATTGGCCCACTATTCCCCAAGTCTATGTTAACGGTGAATTTATTGGCGGTAGTGACATTTTAATTGAAATGTATCAAACTGGTGAATTGCAACAAATGATCGAAGTTGCCCTTGCATCATAAGACTTCTTGCAGAAGTCGAGTAATGAGTGATGAGTAATAAGTTAAAAAATTAATGCTTTTCACTTTAAAATAGATTTTACTTTTTATTTTGCAAGAGATCTATAAACAATTAAGAAACTCCCCCAATCCGGTGGGGGTTGAATATATTCAACCCCTACCTTAACCCCCCTAAAACTCTAAAACCTAACCCTTTAAGCGATGTCTGTTAATGAATCTTTACCCACCATTAATATTATTCTCTTAGATGAAGATCCTATTTTTTCATTAGGGTTAAAAGAGGTTTGTAAAGAGGCTATTTATCAAGACATTAATCTGATCGCTACAGGTAAATTAAATGAGCTTTTTTCCCTAGTTAAAAATTATAACTGTGATTTAATTGCCATTGGTCTTGATTGGGAAAAGTATCCCGACAAAGTCAAAAAGTTTTTCCAAGATTTATCATTATTAGCCAAAGAATATCCAGAGTTAAACATCCTATTAATGGTGAATCCGAAAGGATTAATTGATGAATTAACATCCCTTTCTATTGTTAAAGGATATTGTTATAAAAGTATCGACATTGATGAGTTAATTACAATTATTCGGATTTGTGCAAAAGGCGAACAATATTTGAGTAAATATAACAATATTTCGAGGAAAAAAGAGTATTTTAACAGTTGGTTAGCCCGTCAATGTCAGGGAGGGATAAAAGAAATTGAGCGACAAATCACAGAAATTAATAGTTATACTCAACATCGCAATTTACCATCTACTGATATTATTTATTGGCAGGGTAGAAAAAGAGAATTAAAATTAGCAAAATGGTTAATTAATCGTTTTCTTTCAGAGGGCGATCGAGCCTTTTTAGATTTTCAATTAAATTTTAATCAACTATTACCTTTAGAAGAAAGTAATCAATCAGCACAAAATCAAAGTAAAACTAATCAAGAATCAAAAAAACAAGGAGCAATTATTGTTACTAATCAACCCTTAAATAGTTATGAATTAACCTTGACAAAAGTACAAAATTGTGTTAACAACTTAACAGGTAAAATTCAGGCATTGGATATATTAACAAGTAACAGAAAAAAAGAATTACTGATCATCATTTTACAAGAATGGCAACAATTAATTACAGAAATTAGTCAACTCAAATTAGAAGAACAAGAATTAACAGAAAAGATTAATACTTTTATTAAAGAATTATGGCAAAATTCTGCCTTAAAGTTTTTACAAAGATACTTGCCAAATCAAAATTACTCAGATTCTAATAATACAAATCTCGAATTGCTAAACTTGATTATTAATCAAGGAGAAATGATGAGCAAAAATAGAGAATTAACTATTCCTTTCCTGTCGAATTTAATTTTTTACGAAGTGAATCGAAAAGCTATTATTATTGATACTATTAGTTATAATTATGGAGAAGAAGCAAGTCAAGAAATAGAAGAAATAATTTTACAAAATTCTGTCGTAACGATAGCTGACTATGTGATGGAATTTGTGCTAAACAAATTTGCAGATGATCCTATTCTCAAAAAAAATCTGTTTCAACCTGAATTAAAATCATCCCGAAAAGTTGCTATGTTTCGGAATAATTTAGTCTGGAAATATCGTCGAGAAAAATACTGGCAAAATCCGAAAAATATCTTTGAAGATCAGTACGAAATGCTAAAATTAACTCATGAGGGAATAATCTCTTGTCAGATTACTCATCCTCGTTATCAGGAACTTAATACTATCAAAGGAATCCCCTGGGGGGTGACTATATTGATTGAATTGAGAGATAGTCTCTCTAAAGGGGTTAAATCCCTCGGTGATAGTCTGGGTAAATTGTTGGTTTATCTACTCACAGAAGTAATCGGTAAAGCCATTGGTTTAATAGGCAAAGGCATTCTTCAAGGAATAGGGAGTAGAATGAAGAATTAATAATGAATAATTAATAATTCCCTATTACTTAATACTTTAAACCTTTGTAGGTTGGGTTAGCGGTAGCGTAACCCAACATAGGAGAAAGATAGTAGTAGCGTAACCCAACATGGAGAGGGTTATTCCCTCAAGCCAACCGGAGATAAATAGACATCTCCATTAATTGCCAAAACGAGGGCTGAAGCCCTCACTACGAGCCAACCAAAAATCTTTTTTGGAGATGTCGAATAAACCGTTTACAGCATCACTCCGAACTCAAACTTATCATAATCATTGTTCAGAAATCATTAAAATAATGAATATTTTTAAATTAAAAAGTAATCATAACCGTAAGAGAAATAAAATAGTAAATTTGATGGCTAGTAGTTTAGTGGTAATGCAAACTCTACTGGTGGGAAGTACGGCTTTAGCCCAAGAAAATCAACAACAAAAGTTGAGTTATAGTGATTTATTGCGTAGTATTGAAGCCAATCAAGTTCAGAGAGTGGTTATTGATCCTAGTATGAATATAGCCAATGTTTATCTGAAAGATGGCGATCCGAAAAATCCTGAGAGAGTGGATTTGTTTAATGATAACCGTGAATTGATCACCAAAATTAGACAGCGAGATATTGATTTCGTGGTGCAGTCAGGGGCAGCGAGTAGTGCGGCGGTGATTAATACTATTCAAGTTGCCATTCTCTTTATGTTAATTGTCGGCTTATTTTTGCTGATTAAACGCTCGGCAGGTAGTGCGGCAGGGGCAATGAATTTCGGCAAATCCCGTGCTAGATTTCAAATGGAGGCGGCGACTGGCGTTGAATTTAAGGATGTAGCTGGTATCGAGGAAGCAAAGGAAGAATTACAGGAAGTAGTTACTTTCCTTAAAAGTCCAGACAAGTTTACCGCTATAGGTGCTAGGATTCCTAGAGGTGTTTTATTAGTAGGTCCTCCGGGTACAGGTAAAACCCTTTTAGCAAAGGCGATCGCCGGAGAAGCAGAAGTTCCTTTTTTCAGTATTTCTGGTTCGGAATTTGTGGAGATGTTTGTGGGGGTTGGTGCATCGAGGGTAAGGGATTTATTCCGTAAAGCCAAAGAAAACGCCCCCTGTTTAATCTTTATCGATGAAATTGACGCAGTAGGACGACAACGGGGAAGCGGTATCGGTGGCGGTAACGATGAAAGGGAACAAACCCTTAACCAATTATTGACAGAAATGGACGGATTTGAGGGAAATACGGGAATTATCGTCATAGCCGCAACTAACCGCCCTGATGTTCTCGATTCTGCCCTTTTACGTCCGGGGAGGTTCGATCGCCAAGTGATGGTGGATTATCCCGACTTAGAGGGTAGATTAGCAATTTTAGAAGTACATAGTGCCAATAAAAAAGTTGCCCCCGAAGTATCCTTAAAAACCATCGCCCAACGCACTCCCGGCTTTAGTGGTGCAGATTTAGCCAATTTACTCAACGAAGCAGCGATTTTAACCGCTAGACGCAGAAAAGAGGCAATTACCATGGAAGAAATCGATCAGGCGATTGATAGAGTCATCGCAGGGATGGAAGGAACTCCCTTAGTAGATAGTAAGAGTAAAAGATTAATTGCCTATCATGAAGTCGGTCATGCTATAGTGGGGACACTAACCCCAGGACACGATCGAGTAGAAAAAGTTACTCTAATACCTCGTGGACAAGCCAAAGGCTTAACATGGTTTACTCCTGAAGAAGAGCAAGGATTAGTGTCGAAAAACCAGTTATTTGCCAGAATTACGGGTTTATTAGGAGGTAGAGCCGCCGAAGACGTGGTTTTTGGGGATACGGAAGTTACTACTGGTGCTGGAAATGACATCGAGAAAGTGACTTACTTAACCCGTCAAATGGTGACAAAATTTGGAATGTCGGAATTAGGCTTATTTGCTTTAGAAGAAGAAGAACATCCTGTATTTTTAGGCAACGAGCAGATGAATCGCTCAGAATATTCACAGGAAATAGCATCTAAAATTGATACTCAAGTACGTCTTATGGCGATAAAATGCTATGAAAACGCCAAAAATATTATCCGAGAAAATCGAGCTTTAATTGATTATTTAGTGGACTTATTAATCGAAAAAGAGACGATCGAAGGACATTCTTTCCGCAAAATTGTCAACGATTTTAAAGTGAAAGAACCCGTCTTAATTAAATCATAATTTGTAGGGGTTGAATATTTTTCAACCCTTATGATTTTTTTTGAGTAAATCCCTTTATAATCCTGTATTACCTCAGTTGGATATAAGAATTGTTGATTTAGGTAGGTTTCGGGTTGCAGGTTTCAGGGGGGTTT
>CAYPDC010000100.1:0-15723 GCA_964409355.1 uncultured Cyanobacterium sp. | reverse complement strand
TTTCGCCCCTAACGCCCTAAAGGGCGGGGCTTTAGACCCACAGATTTTTGGTAATTTTGCTCCATGATGACGGATAATATGATCATAAGCCTTAGTTGATTTTGGATTATTCCATTGTGGCTCTTTTCCTCTTCCTCGCCACTGAAATTTGCTACCTACTTCGATCGTATCATTAATAATATCAGATTCAACTATTTCAATCGATTCTAGTTCACCAAAGGACAATCTCTTTAAGCCTCTCACTAATCAATGTCATATTGTAAGCTAGTTTACCTCAGTTCGACATAATATTATCTGATTGTGGTGGGCGATGCCCACCCTACTAATTATCCCCTGATTATTTTGTAAACATTTGTTTAAATTGCTTGACATTTTTCTCGTTATAGGGTGCAAAACGCCAGTTTAAATCTCCCCAAAATGGACGAGATAAGACGCTTTTATGATGGGAAAAGGTATCAAAGGTTGCTTTACCATGATATGCACCCATACCGCTATCTCCCACTCCTCCGAAGGGTAATTCAGTAATGCCAACGTGCATAATTGTCTCGTTAAAGCATAATCCTCCTGATGTGGTTTCTCTCAAGATTTTTTCCTGTTTCTCTTTGTTATGGGAGAAGAAGTAAAGTGCGAGGGGTTTGGGTTTACTGTTGACAAGAGCGATCGCATCTTCTAGGGTATGATAAGTTAAAATGGGGAGAATCGGTCCAAAAATTTCCTCCTGCATAATGGGAGAGTCGAGGGCAACATCATCTAAGATGGTAGGGGCAATATATTTTTCGACCCGGTTATAGTTACCGCCTATGATAATCTTACCATCGGTTAAGAGACTCTGGAGGCGATCGAACTGTCTATGATTGATAATTCGAGCAAAATCAGGACTATTCGCAGGATTATCGCCAAAATAGCCTTCTACACATTTTTTCATCTCCTTAATTAAATCTGCTTTGATTTGCTCATCCACTAGGATATAATCAGGCGCGATACAAGTTTGCCCTGCGTTGATGAATTTACCCCAAGTAATGCGTTTTGCGGTTTCCGTGAGGTTAATTTCTGTATCGACAATGCAAGGACTTTTTCCCCCTAATTCAAGGGTGACAGGGGTTAAATGTTTTGCGGCTGCTTCCATGACGATTTGCCCAATTTTTGTACCTCCTGTAAAGAAAATATGATCAAATTTACAGGCTAATAACTCCTGTGCTAATTCGACTCCTCCCTCTTGAATACAAACATATTCGGAGGGAAAGGTATCCCTAATCAACTCAGTGAGTAAAGCAGAGGTATGAGGGGCAATTTCTGAGGGTTTTAACATCACACAATTCCCAGATGCGATCGCACCTATGAGCGGAGAAATCATCAAGGAAAAGGGATAATTCCAAGGACCGATAATTAATACTACTCCTAGAGGTTCAGCATAAATTTTAGCTTGAGAAGGGAAAAGTTCGATGCCTGTTTTCACTTTCTGGGGTTTAACCCATTTTTTCAGGTTTTTAATGGCATAAGTTAAGTCTTGCAAAACGGCTAATTCAAAACATCCTTCAAAGGTAGGCTTGTTTAAATCCGCTTTTAATGCCTCTAATATCTGATCTTGACGAGATGCGATCGCCTCTTTTAATTTCTTCAATTGTTGTAGGCGAAAATCAACAGATTTAGTTTTACCAGTAGCAAAGTATTGTCTTTGTTTTTCTAATAAAGACGTGATGGAATAGTCAGAAGTAAGCATAATTAAAGAGAACTAAATATTTTTTTGAGCATTATAAGACTTAAACCAAAGGGGAATCGCAATCCAAGCAATGACGGCGAATAAAGCCACTACCCCAAATTGTGCCAAATAACCCACTAATTGAGCAAGGGGAATAATTCTACCGACAAAATAAGCTAAAGTGACGATAATTGCGCCCCAGACCGTTGCTCCCATAAAGTTGTAAAATAGGAACTTAAGATAAGGCATTTCCACAATACCAGCGATCGGACCGGCAAAAATCCTTAAAAGAGTAATAAAACGTCCGAAAAAGACTGCTTTTGCCGCATTATCCACAAATTTAGTCTTTGCCTTTTCCACCTCTGTTTCAGGCAAACGGAAAAAACGGGCTAATTTGAGCAAAAATTGCCATCCTCCTATCCTACCAATCCAATAACCACAATTATCCCCTGTAACTGCCCCCGCGATGGCTGTTAACAAAACTAACCAATAATTTAACTCCCCACTACCTGCCAAAAAACCACCGACAATGGTAATAGTTTCACCGGGGATAGGAATACCAGTATTTTCGATCGCAATTCCCGCAAACACCGCCCAATAACCGTAAAGATGGGCTAATTCTTTAATTTGTTCTAATGATAGAAATTCCATTAGTAAGTTAAGTTGAGTAATAAGTAAGAGTAATGGGGAGATGAGGAGATGGAGAAGGTGGGAAGATAGGGAAGAAAATTAATTCTCCTGACTCCTGACTCCCAACTCCTCTCTTGTTAATTGTTAATTATTTAGTTGTATCTGTCTAAAAGGGATTGTAACCCCCCTTGAAAACCAGCACCAACGGCATTTAATCGCCAATCCTCGTCTTTTCTATACAATTCTGCCATAATCACCGCAGTTTCCACAGAAAAGTCCTCCGTTAAATCGTAGCGTAAAACCTCCTCTTTGGTTTGTACGTCCACCAGACGAATGTAAGCATTAGTAACTTGACCAAAATTTTGTTTTCTCTTATCAGCTTCATAGATAGTCACCGTTACCACTATTTTAGCCACATCGGGGGGAACTTTACGCAAATCCACAATTAAACCCTCGTCGTCTCCTTCTCCTTCTCCTGTGCGGTTATCGCCCAAAAGTTTGATAGAGTGATCTGAATCGGGACTAACTAGGTTATTGTAAAAAATAAAGTGTTTATCGGAAACTAACTTGTCATTGTCACCCAATAAAAAAACAGATACGTCTAAATCGAAATCACCGCCTGTATCTGTGGTATTGACATCCCAACCTAAACCGATAAATCCTGCTACTAGGCTAGGGGCAACTTTAGCTAAGGAAATTCTTTCGCCTTTTTTTAGTGAAATAGTCATATTGTAATATTATGAAATTTAGTGATCTTATTCCTCAATTATCTCCTCAACATCATAGCCTTGACTCCCATCCCCATCTTAATCCAGAGTTAACAAATATTGCACCCATTGATCAAGCGTGTGTTAATAGTCTCAGTTATATTGAGGGTGATAAGTTTGCTCGTAATATAGCCATTACAAAGGCTTCTGCTCTTATTGTACCACTAGATTCTGCCTTACAAACTCAGGCAACGGAAAAAGGTATTGCTTGGTTGGCTTCTTCTTATCCTCGTCTCACTTTTGCCCAAGCTATTGATATATTTTACCAACCCTATAAGCCTCCTGCTCAAATTCATCCCACGGCGGTGATTGCTGAGGATGTGCAGTTAGGAGAAAATGTTTCTGTTGGCGCCCATGTGGTCATTGAAAAGGGGTGTAAAATCGGTGATAATGTCTGTATCTTTCCTAATGTGGTGATTTATCCTGATGTGATAATAGGCGATCGCACCTTACTCCATGGTAATTGTACCATTGAGGAGAGAAGCCACATTGGCAAAGATTGTGTAATCCATAGCGGTGCGGTGATTGGGGGAGAAGGATTTGGTTTTGTGCCGACTAAAGAAGGATGGTATAAAATGCAACAATCGGGCTATGTCATCCTTGAGGATGGAGTGGAAATCGGTTGTAATAGTACAGTCGATCGCCCTGCCGTGGGTATCACCAAAATCGGTAAAAATACTAAATTAGATAACCTCGTCCATATTGGACATAATGGGGATATAGGAGAAAACTGTGCCTTTGCCGCCCAAGTAGGCTTGGCAGGGGGAGTTAAAATCGGTAATCGGGTTATTTTAGCAGGGCAAGTAGGGGTTGCCAATCAGGTAGAAATGGGAGAAGGCGCGATCGCATCTGCTCAAACAGGAATACACCATAATGTTAAAGCTGGAGAAACCGTTTCAGGTTCACCAGCAGTGGATAATAAACTATACTTAAAAGTTTCTGCCATTTATAAAAAATTACCTGAAATTTATAAAAACATTAAAGAATTGCAGAAAAAACTCAGCCAATAAAGATTAAAAAGTAGGTTGGGTTAAATGCAACCCAACAAGTCATTGTAATTTTACCTCAATATTTCTAAATTTTTATTCCGAATTTAGCTAAACCTCAAGCCTTTCAACATCATTTTTGTTCACAAATCATTTAGGATTGCTATATTAATGGTGTTCGATTTTTATAAAATTGATAGCATTGGACTTCTTTGAACATTAGACATCTCCATCAATCGGGCTAGAAGCCCGAAATACGGTGCGAAAATCATAATTTCTGGAGAAGTCTATTTCAAACTAAAATAATTGATAAATCATTAAAAATCAACATATACCTTCAAGATAAACGAGAAAAAGCGATGAAAAACGGAATTCCTGAATTATTAGATCCCAATTTGCTCAAAGCGGCAAAAGAAATTTATCAAACTTATTGCTATTTTCACATGAAAGTCAATAAACCCCCCATAGGAGTAGCCATCGATCGCAAAACTCACCGAGGTCAGTTATTATTTACTAAACGCCCTATTTTGCTACCTTGGGAAAACTTTATTCCCATTCATCAAATCCAATCAGAAAATTAAGCAAAAATTATCTTTTATGTACGGTAATTTACAAGAAATAGATATTAATTCCTTACTATATTTTTTTGCCGATCATAAAAAATCTGGTTTGCTATTAATCGAAACAAAATATGATGTTTTCCTCAGCCCTACTTTTTATTTTATCCTACTTTATCAAGGGGATATAGTATTTGCAGGAGATGATAACTCCTTCACCTTAATTAGACTTAAACAATATCTTAATTATTATCAATTAGACAACTATTTAAAACCCATTAGCGAGAATCTTAATAAAACTCATAGTTTACTTGAATATGAAAGTCTGTTAATCTTAATTAATCAAAATTATTTATCGATTCAACAACAAACAAGTATCGTGAAAAGTTTAATCAAAGAGATTATTTTTCAAATTATAAACTTAAAAGAAGGAAGTTTTATTTGGCAAGATAATTTTAGTTTACAACCTATTGCCTTTCGTTTCAAATTAGACGATCTTCTTCCGACAATTATGGCTGAATTTTATCAGTGGCAACAATTAAATACTTATTATCAATCTCCTCAACAATGCCCTATAATCAACAGTCTCGAAAATAAATATATAATCAATCAAGAATTAAAAATTTTACTTAATCATAAAATAGATGGTGAAACTTCTTTGATGCAATTAGCCCGTTTTGCTAATAAAAGTGTTGTAGAAGTAGCAATATTACTGTATCCCTATAGGGAAAGAAACTTGATTAAAATTATTAATAAATATGCTATAAATCAAGTAAAAAAATTAGAAACTAAGTATAAAAAAATAGTCTGTATTAGTGATAATAAATATTGGTTATTAGAAGTAGAAAATCTACTAGATAGAGAAAAATATATTAATCTTAATGCTAGTAATTTAAACGGGGGTTTAAACTATATTTTCAATACCACGGTTAATCTAGTTATTTTTCAATCAGACATAAACAGAAAAGACGGGGAAAAACTTTGTCAAATTGTCCGGAGTTTAACGGAATATCAACATTTACCCATTATCTTAATTGGGGAGCATTTTTATTTTCAAAATTATTTAAAATCAAGGATTTATGGAGCGAATGAGTATATTAGCAAAAGAAGATTTAGCAAAGATATAATTAATATTATCCAAAAATATATCTAGTTTATCTGTACAATCATTTGTTACTATAGACAAATCATACTCTAATTCAGCAACGCTACTACTGAATAATATTTATCTAACACTGTCTAATATCTTTAGTTAATTGATCTATTTTTGTTGAGCCAACTAAACGCCAATTAGAAATAAAAACTATGGCAAAAGTAATCAACATCATAAGGAAAACTCCCAACTCGATATAGCCACTAAACTGAAAATCTATCCCAGAAAGAATAAACATAATCATGAAACCTAATCCCCAGATAATAAAAAATATTCCCACTGATTGAGCAACATAAATACCTTTCCCATGACTTTTGCTAATAATCGATTTTTCTGGGTGACGGGGATCATAATAAATGTTAATAATGCTTTTAGTTGCTAGAATGTTGTGGATTTTACGATGGTATTTTTCTCCAGAAGAAGCACCATAACCAAAGGCAATATCCGAGTTTTGATAATTTTTTCCTCTTACGTTATACTCATATATTATCGTTGTTACATAAGATTCTCCATCAACATCGGATAAATCTTCGAAGGCTAACTGCGTTATTTTAGCTGTTGTTTGAGGCCATTTTTGCGATCGCACCAATGCTTCTTGTTCACTTAATCCCCATAGGAATATTCCTAATCCCACTAGCACAAAAATAGACAGGATTGAGAAAATAAAGATGTTTTCCATAACTAATTAAGAATAATGGCTAATCTATATTGAGTATGATAAATTATTTCTGAAAAAAGTCTCAGGTATTAAGTAAAACAAAAAAGATACTACTGAAATTAAATAATATCTTGAATAATCTCCTCTAGCCTAGATTTATCTAATTCTGTCAGCACAAAAACTTCTTGTACACTTTTACCACATCTCGCAATTAGCTTAAAACCCCCCCGAATGGGTACAGAAATTTTTAACTTCATCTGGGGAGAGTGCGATCGCGATCTACTTAATACCGCCGGAGTAACCGTTTTAATCCCCTCGTAAGTAATCAATTTTTCTAAAATAGGGATTAACCCATCTAAATGAGTGGAGTGATTCCAAACGATTCTTCCCTCGGAAGATTTACTCATACTGCCTCCAAAGGCGCCATAGTCAAACCTTCTCTTCTTAACTGTTGATGATATAATTCTGCTTGTTCTAATGGTCCACTCCACACTAAAGCCTGTCCTTCAAAATGTACTTGGTTTGTCAGCTCCCAAGCGCGATCGGTACTCATATTAGGAATATATTGAATTAAACACTTAGCCACATGATCAAAGGTATTAAAATCATCATTGAGTACAATCACCTTATAATCAGGATAGAGTTTGCGAGTAACCTGAGTTGATTTATTCGGTGCAACAATAGCACTAGCGAAAATAGTTGAAGTCATATTATTGCAAATTTTATGATTTTTCAGAATACTTATTTGTCCAAATATTATATTATTTAATTATAGCCAATGCAGTGCTTAATTAAAAATATCTAAATCAAAAAAGAAAAACCATTAATACAGTCATGAAAATAAATCCTGATGTTATTGAGGAAGAAAAACTATACAGGAATTCACATCATCGATCAACAACATCAATCCTTGTTTAAATTAATTAATACCTTACATGAAGCTATGGTTAAAGGTCATGGCCATGATGTTATACTTAATACTATAAGTGAATTGTTTGTTTATGTGGAGGAACATTTTGAAACCGAAGAAAAAATTATGGAGAAGTATCAATATCCATTATCAAAAGAATATCAAAAACTTCATAAGCAATTAGCTCAAGAGGTGTTGGATTTTAAAGCAAAAATGCAAAGCAAAGAGGCATTTTTAACCGTTGAAGTATCCCGTTTTTTGACAGAATGGTTAATTCATCATATTAAAGGGGAAGATTTAAAATTTATCAATTATTTACAAGAAAAGAAAATACTAGAAAAAAGATGAATTTTATAATCAGTAAATATCTAAACAAATTGACTCAAATTTGAGTTATAATCTTATCAATAGCCTTAATTATAAAAGCAATAAAAAGAAAAAATGACTAGAATAATTAACATTTTACGACAAGGAAAACCTCAAGAAAATATCGAAATTAAAGGATGGGTTAGAACAAAGAGAGAATTAAAAGAATTTTCCTTTATGGAAGTTAATGACGGTTCATCTTTAGCTAATTTGCAAGTAGTTTTAAACTCAGATTTACCAAACTATCAAGACATTATTAAAAGACTAAATACAGGGGTTTCTGTGACAGTAAAAGGGATTTTAGTGGAATCTCCTGCCAAGGGGCAAAAAGTCGAATTACAGGCTCAAACAGTAGAGATTTTTGGTGACTGTGATCCCGAAACTTATCCTTTACAAAAAAAACGTCATTCTTTTGAATTTTTAAGAACTATTGGACATTTAAGAGGAAGGACAAATACCATTGGGGCGGTGATGCGAGTGAGAAATGCCTGTGCTAATGCCATTCATCAATTCTTTCAAAATAAGGGCTTTTTATGGGTTCATACTCCTATTATTACCGCTAGTGATTGTGAAGGGGCTGGAGAATTATTCACTGTAACTAATTTTCATTTAGACAAGTTAATACAGGAGAAAAAAGGGGAGATTAACTACGAAAATGATTTCTTTGGCAGACAGGCTTATTTAACCGTCAGTGGGCAACTAGAAGCGGAAATTATGGCGATGGCTTTTCAAAATGTTTACACTTTTGGCCCTACTTTTAGAGCGGAAAATTCCAACACTTCTCGACACTTAGCCGAGTTTTGGATGGTTGAACCAGAAATTGCTTTTTGTGACTTAGAAGGAGATCAAAATTTAGCAGAAGAATTTTTAACATACGTCTTTCAATATGTGTTGGATAATTGCCCCGAAGATATGGAATTTTTTAACCAAAGAATTAATCAAAATGTCTTAACTAATGCAGAAAAGATTATCCATAACGAGTTTGCGAGGATCACTTATACAGAAGCAATTAATCTCCTAGAAAAAAGCAAGAAAACATTTGAGTTTCCCGTAGAATGGGGGATCGATTTACAATCAGAACATGAACGCTATTTAGCTGAGGAATTATTCAAAAAACCCGTCATTGTGACTGACTATCCCAAAGATATTAAAGCCTTTTATATGCGGTTAAACGATGATCAAAAAACCGTTGCCGCTATGGACATTTTAGCACCCGGTATCGGCGAAATTGTCGGCGGTTCGCAAAGGGAAGAAAGACTCGATGTCTTACAATCTCGCATTGCTGAATGTAATGTTAACGCTGATGATCTTTGGTGGTATTTAGATTTACGCCGTTATGGTAGTGTACCCCATGCTGGTTTTGGGCTAGGATTTGAGAGATTAGTGCAGTTTATGACGGGGATGGAAAATATCCGAGATGTGATTCCTTTTCCACGCACCCCGATGAATGCAGAGTTTTAATAGTTCGATATTAAAAAAAATGATGAAGACGAGAAGTTAGGATTAAAAATCAATTTATCTAGTTTTTTCTCAATACCTATCAAGTTTAACTCCGAACTCGTGTCTTTGAAGGGCTCAAGCCCTTACTACAAACCAACGCAAAATAATTTCTGGGGATGTTTATTGAACTTTATCTATTCTCCGTTCAATTTCTTGATCTAATAAGTCTTTTTCGGTGGAATAGGCAAGATTTTCTCCTGTAATTACTTTTTGTTGAGCGAATTGTTGAGCATAATCAATTTTATTTTGTAATTCTGTATTAGACTCTAAAATATTGGCTCGGTTTTCTCTTTGATTATTTCTTGATTCTACTTTTCGATTGCGATTTTGTAACCAAAAATAACGAATTAAAGGAATAGTTAAATAACTCACCGCATAGGCAACTAAAACACCATAAATGGAGTTAACAAAAAGGATAAAACCACCTATTTCTTGGGCAATTTCAGGGGTGAGTAATGTGCCTAACATTAACGCTAAAACAATATTAACACCCCCAAGCGCGATCGCACCTATTTTTTGACCACTACTAGCTATGCTAAATTGCCATAAATTCTCTTTTAAGTAAGGGGAAACATAAGCCTTACTTCTTTCTTCGGCGGTGATTTGTAATTCAGGAAAATAGTAAATAATTTCTCCCTTCTCTGACACTTCAGGATAACCATTAAAACGAGTTAAAACAGGTAAAATATAATCTTCATCACGCTCATTATAGATGTTAATATTATCCAAATAAGGAGCAACTTGTTCAGCAATAATCGCCCCATTATTGTTTTTAATTACTGTAGCAATTTCCTGCCAACGTTTTTCTTCTAAATTACGATTAGGATTACCGTCACCGAAAAGGAAAGAATAGATTGACTCCAAAAAATTAAGCTCATTTTCTCTTTGATTACTCCGTTGTCTTTGATAGCGTCTTTCTTCATAATCAGGGGAAAACATCCAGAAAAAATCAGGAGAAATCCAAAATCTAGGCAGAAAGAAAAAACCGCCTCCTCTCCTTGAATCTCCGCCATTACTATCACTATCTTTACTACTGCTAATTGCTACCACAATGATAATAATAGCCAACAACATAATGATAATAGAGGAAATAAGAATAATACCAAAAGATATTTTAATCAAATAAAAGACGATATTCCATGTTTTTGTTAACCATTTTTCCCACCGTAATTGCCAATATTTATTTCTGAGAATAGAGCGAAAATTAGACGAAAATAAATAGGCAATATCACCTGTTTCTGCCACCTGTAAATGCCCATTGGTATCATTAGCCAATTGTAATAATTCTTTTTGCACAAATTGAACATCTAAACCCGATTGAGTGGCAACATCTCCGACAGTGACTCGATAATTAAGTTTCTCAATGGATTGCATAATCGCAGAATTTGGACTTGCCATTTTATTCCCCTCTGATTATTATTGATGGTTGTCTTAATTTTAGCTAAATTTTGGGTTTATCTTATGGTAAATTCTAGGTTGAACACTGTTCAACCCCTACAAGACAATAGACATCGACTGAGTTACAGGCATCTTGCCTGTTTCACGGTAGAAAAACCAAAATAATAATTTTTACCAGAAGTCTAATATTGAACTTTTCGAATGGGATAAATTTAACTGCTCAATTGATCAGAATGAGACAAGTTAAGTTATAACTAAATAATTAAACAAACCTTGATTTTATTTTACTGATACAACATTAACTGGGGGTAACTTTGGCTATTTTCTTATCTCGAACTCATGGCGAAAATAATTATAAGTTAAAAAAATCACGAAACAACTCTAAAACTAAATCAAGGGTTGGAGAAAGTCGTATCAATCCAAAGGTGGTAAGAAAAAGCCATACCACTTATACCCCTGTTTCTCATTCTCAAATGGCAACGAAAACGGAATTACCGAAAAATTGGGGCAGTATTGTTTTTAATAATGTTTTCCGTTTGACTATTTTTGGGGTGGGAATAGGTACTATTTTTGGTAGTTTTTTGGCGAATATAGATTTAACCAAACCCTTCTTTCCGAAAGTTAATATTCCCCTTGTGGAAAAAATAGCTCAAAGTACAACATCTCAAAATCAGGAAGTTGCCCCCACACGAGAGAAAAAACCAGTAGCCTATACTCCAGAAGTCACTAATCCTGATCAATTAAAATTCTCTGAAGAATTAACTGCTTTAAGACAAAAATTTGACACCCTCAAAGCTAAGTATCCTTCATTAGATTTCAGCGCCTTTTTCGTGGATTTAGATAATGGGGCTTATGTAAATTATAATGGTATCGCTCCCATTCCCGCTGCTAGTACCATCAAAATTCCTCTTTTAGTGGCTTTTTTGCAAGATGTGGATGAGGGTAAAGTCTATTTAGATGAAAAGCTAACCATGACTGAAACCACTAGAGTTACTGGTTCAGGTTCAATGCAATATCAACCCGTTCACACTCAGTTTAGCGCCCTTTATACCGCTACGGAAATGATTATTAGCAGTGATAATGCGGCTACAGAAATGATTATTGAACGTTTAGGGGGTAAAGATGCCTTAAATAAACGTTTTCAAGAGTGGGGTTTAGAAAGTACAGTGATTCGTAATCTTTTACCTGACTTGGAAGGTACAAATACCACTAGCACTAGGGATTTAGCTATTCTCCTTGCGAAAGTCAATCAGGGGGATTTATTGTCGGTACGATCGCGCGATCGCCTCTTAGAAATCATGCGTAGAACAAAAACTCGTACATTATTACCCGAAGGCATCGAGGAAAATGCCGTTATTGCCCATAAAACAGGGGATATAGGTACTTATTTAGGGGATGCAGGTATTATTGATATGCCCTCTGGAAAACGCTATATTGGTGCAGTTATCGTCAAACGCCCCTATAATGACGTATCAGGGCGACTGTTAATTCAAGATATTTCTCGCACTGCTTATCAACATTTTAAATGGTATCTTCCCCGTCCTTCTTTGACAAGTAACAATAATCCCTAATCCCTAATCCCTAATTAAATAAATGCACAGAATACCTGCGACTCCGGGGGGTTGGAATCCCGACACTGATGGAGTTATTTTTATCGAACAAAATCCCGCATCGATTATATTTATTACCAGTGCGGATACAGATATTCAAACTACGGCTTCCTGTTTACCCCAATTACCTCCCGATTTTCCCTCCATGAGAGTGGTTAACTTATTGCAACTACAACAGGAGTTGACTATTGATACTTATGCCGAAGAAGTGTTATCCCATGCACAAGTGATTATTTTACGTCTATTGGGGGGAAGAAGTTATTGGAGTTATGGCTTAGAGGTTTGTAAAGACACCGTTAGCGATACTGAGGCTTCTCTGTTTATTCTACCCGGAGACGATCGCCCCGATGCAGAATTATTTAGTCAATCGAATGTATCTCTGTCTCAAGTCAATCAATTATGGCGTTACTTGACGGAAGGGGGAATCGATAACTTTGCCAATGGCTTTAAATTTATTGCCAATATTTGCTTAAATACTAATTATACTTATCAACAACCTCAAACCATTCCTCGTTTAGGAATTTATAGTTTGTTGAAGAAATAATTTGTTACAGAAAAATTAACAAAATTAACAACTTTTGCATAGACAAAAACTTGGGTAGTGTATCATAACTGCCTTTTAAGGGTTTATAATTTTCTCTATTTTGAAAAAATGAATAGATGGTTTATCGGAAAAATTTACGAAGATTGTCTAATTCTTCTTCTGTTAAACCTACTGCCTGACCTACTTCTGATAAAAGTTTTAATTCTTTTTTTATCTCATTTGCTCCGTATTCTATACGATTTTTACGCTCTTTTGAAAAATCTTTTTTTATTTCTTTATAGGATTTATGTTTACTCATACTCCCACAACATACATAAAAGTATTGCATATATGCTAAATTCAAGTTTTTTTACATTTTATGTTAATATTTATTTCGCTAACAGGATCATTTCTTGGAAGAATTGCACTCATAATGTTTAAATCATTTACTGTATCAGGTATTGGACTTCATTCTGGAGAAATTACCACTGTGAAAATATCCCCTGTTGCTAAAGGGGAAGGACGTTTTTTTGTCAGACTGGATTTACCTCATCAACCAATTATTAAAGCATCTATTGAGGCGGTATCTCCGACGATGTTATCGACAGAATTAACCAATGGAGAGGCAAAAATCCGCACTGTTGAGCATTTATTGGCGGCATTATGGGGATGTGGTATTGCAGATGCAAAAATCGAAATTGATGGTTCGGAAGTTCCTTTGTTAGATGGTTCAGCACAAGATTGGGTGATACAGATTCCATTGAGTCAATCTCCGACTTATTCTTCTGGGATGGAGATTAGCGAAGCTATTTGGGTGAGAAAAGATGATGCTTTTTGTGTGGCTTTGCCTTCTCCTGAAATGAAGTTTAGTTGTGGGGTTGATTATCCTTACCCTGTCTTGCAAAATCAATGGTATAGTTGGTATCCAAATCGGGAAACTTTTCAAGATGCGATCGCACCTGCGAGAACTTTTGGCTTTGCGGATCAAATCGAGATGTTACAATCAAAAGGATTAATCAAGGGAGGCAGTTTAGAAAACGCCCTTGTGTGCGACTCTAACGGTTGGTTAAATCCTCCTTTGAGGTTTGAAAATGAAGCGGTGAGACATAAATTATTAGATTTTATCGGTGATTTAAGTTTACTGGGAAATATTCCTCAAGGGCATTATTTAGCCTATAAAGCTAGTCACCAATTACACACGGAATTAGCAAAAAAAATCTCTATGTTTTATTTTAACTCCGAACTCAGTTGAAATTTTATTTTCTACCAAAATCGGCGGGGATTTCCCCCCATTCTTTAGTATTCCATTTTAAAATTTTGTTAGTATAACTATGATTAGATAACCAAATTAAGGCGCGATCCACTAAAGTAAATATCTGCTCATTACTAGCATTTCTTTTCAAAGTAGTTTTAACATTCTTATTTTTTACCCATAAAATAGCGGTGCGGGAATCAGAATAAATAGGTATATCTTTATTTTCTTTTTTCAGGTATGCTAAACCATGAACTATAGCTAAAAATTCTCCTAAATTATTAGTGCCATTACGCATCGGACTTTTATGGAAAATTTCCGCTTGAGTTTTCGTGTCAACGCCACGATATTCCACAATACCCGGATTTCCTAAACAGGAAGCATCCACACAAATACTATCCATAATAATAGCACTTTGATGATTAGTTATTTTTCGATTTTGATTAGTTAAATGAGAGTTATTAACAGAAAAATAGTCATCTTTTGTCTCATTCATACCAAAGGCTTCTTCTGCTTCTAATTTAGTTTTAAAAGACTTATACCTTGCACCACTAAAATTAATTACTTGTCGCTCACATTCCGCCCAAGTATTAAATATTCCCGTTTTTCTACCATGCCAAACTACATAGTATTTTTGACTTTTTTTCATCTTTATGACTTTTTCACTTTGAGTATGTAAATTAATGGTTAGGAAAAGGTTGCAGGTGTCAGGTTAAAGAAAAACTGTTAATTTATAAAAATTGCATTTTTGTTATAATTTATCTCTTATTTTATCAGGTTTATAGCAATTATTTTCTAATAATTTATCATTACTACTGTAGAAGAGCCATTATTAATTATTCATTATTAATTATTCATTAATTATTTAAACATAAGCATAAAAAATTGCTCTATCTTTACGCCATTTCACTAATTCTGCCTTGCGAAAACCTGCGGTTAATAACCATGATTTTACTAAAGTAATATTTGCACCCGTCCAATTTGTGACATCTTTACTCAATTCATTAGTAGGATAAAATCGCATTAAAGGGATAGGAAATAAACTAAAAAATAAACTAAAATGAGTTTCTACAATTAACAATTCTTTGGTGACACTTCTCACTTTTTCTAAGGCATAAAGAGGATATTTCATGTGATATAAAACCCCTAAAAAAAATACCACATCAAAAGTACCAATCTTGTCAGGATTAAGTTCTAAAACATCGATATTATAGTCTTCTACTTGAGAATTAAAAACTTTTCTCGCCAATTCAAAACCTTTTTTTCCCGCACCAAAATCACGCCAAAAATGTTGATCTAAACCGTATAATTCTCTATTTTCCCAAATAAATGAATCCGTTGCTAAAACTTTTTTTGCCCCTCGTTTTTCTGCTGAAAAAGAATAAAATCCATCCCATGCACCAATATCTAAAACCGTTTTTCCAGTCAAATCTTCGGGAATAGCACTTAAAATCCACTGTTGAAATTTACGACAAAATCTGCCTTCTTTTCCTGTTTTTGTTTCTACCCCTTCACCAAAGCTAAAATAATGATGCCAGTATTTAATGCTTGCTACTTCCGTTGCTAAATCCAGTTGATTTATCTCTGTTGATTGTTCCATTTTCAGACTGTTTTAAGCTAAATTAAAGATAATTTTAATCACTAAATTAATTATTATATCCCACATTCCGCATATTTCAACAGATTACTGAAGTTAACACGAGATAAGTATTGT
>CAYPDC010000099.1:0-15773 GCA_964409355.1 uncultured Cyanobacterium sp. | reverse complement strand
AAATGTTTTGACAATCCCCAATTTTCTTTTCGCCCCTAACGCCCTAAAGGGGGGGCTTTAGACCCACAGATTTTTGGTAACAAATTTATGTATAATACTAGAAATAAGAGTTTGATAGGGTATTCCTTCTTCGATCGCCCTTGTTTGAATTATCTCTAAATCAAGAGAAGATAGTCGTAATGTAATTTTTTTATCTTGATTCCATTTTATAACTTTCATAAGTTTATTGTACATTGATTGTCTGTACAATGGCAATTTTTAAAGTGAAAAACTCGATCGCAGATGCTAAAGCAACGGTGGAGACAATGCGATCGCGACCGTCTAAACCATGAAAAACGCTATGTTATTTTGTAGTGAGTTGTGGCGGGGCTTGAGACCCATGTAAGATTGGTCAAACTATTGTCAAAAAAATTGATTTTTAGGCTAAAATAATACATCCTTGTTTGTTAGAAATTAAGTAATTTAGATGGAAACCAGCTTATGTATGAGCTAACTAAAAATTATGCAATGTCCTTCATGTCAATTTAATCAAACAAAAGTAGTGGAGTCCAGAGTCACAGAAAAAGGACAAAGTATTAGACGCAGGAGAGAATGTTTAAAATGTGCACACCGCTTTACAACCTACGAAAGAATTGAATTTGTTGCTATTACCGTGATCAAGAAAGATGGTAGCACAGAATCATTCGATCGCACCAAAGTTCTTCGAGGTATAGTAAGAGCCTGTGAAAAAACAGGCATAGAATCAGAATTACTAGACTCCTTAGTAGATCAAATAGAATCAGAAATTGAAGAAAAATTTCCCAGAGAAATAAGTAGCAAAGAAATAGGAAATTTAGTGCTTAAGCGACTAAGTCAGATTTCTCAAATTGCATATATTCGCTTTGCCTCAGTTTATGAAAACTTTACCAGTATAGACGACTTCGTGGCAACCCTAAAACACTTAGAAAATCAGCAACAAAACCGAGAAAATGAGCAAAAACTAGATGAGACGATCTCAAATGTTCTTTCCCCAGAATAATCTATTATTATCATCTTGAGTTCAGAGTGGAAATAAGAGAAAACTAATACTTGCCAAAACTTTAATTATAGTGTACAGTAAAAATTCTGTATAATAATAAAATACTATTAATTAAAGATTTTTAGTCTTTAAAATAAAGCCTTCGGTAGGGTAAGACAACACCCAAACCAATTCCTTGAGGAATTAAACGCTTAGGGAGAGTAAAATTTTGAGCAAAGTTAAACATTTAACCAAAAAACTCAGAAAAAACTCGTCGAACTAAGAATTTCCTAACCTAAATCTTAGGGAAACTGTCTCTATTACCTTTCTAGGTTAGTTTAATCCAGATTAACTAGAGAGAATATAGCAAAACTTATTAAAAACGATAGAGTAGTAAATTTTATATTTAATGTCTATATCTATCTAATCCTAAAAAACTTGAAATTGTTTCAGTTTCTGAGGAGGGATCAGAATTATCGCAATAGTAATTGAAAATCAAAAAATAGAAGAAATGCCTATGGTCAATCAAACAGAAACCCTAAATAGTAATGTTAGCTTTACCCATGAGGAGTTTGCCGCCCTTTTAGATCAATATGACTATCACTTCAGTCCGGGAGATGTAGTTCCAGGTACTGTTTTCAGTATTGAGCCTAAAGGTGCTTTGATTGATATAGGAGCAAAAACCGCCGCTTATATTCCCGTACAAGAACTTTCCATCAACCGTGTTGATGATCCGAGTGAAGTCCTACAAGCTAACGAAACTAGAGAATTTTTTATTCTCACCGATGAAAATGAAGATGGACAATTAACTCTTTCCATTCGTCGTATCGAGTATATGCGTGCTTGGCAAAGGGTACGTCAATTACAAGAAGAAGATGCTACCGTTTATTCTAACGTGTTTGCTACTAATCGTGGCGGTGCTTTAGTGAGAGTAGAGGGTTTGCGAGGGTTTATCCCCGGATCTCACATTAGTGCCAAAGACACCAAAGAAGATTTAGTTGGTCAAGATTTGCCTTTGAAATTCTTGGAAGTCGATGAAGAACGTAATCGTCTAGTTTTAAGTCATCGTCGTGCGTTAGTTGAACGTAAGATGAATGGTTTAGAAGTAGGACAAGTGGTAATCGGTTCTGTTCGTGGTATTAAACCTTACGGTGCATTTATCGATATTGGTGGCGTAAGCGGATTATTACACATTTCCGAAATTTCTCACGATCATATTGATACTCCTCATAGTGTCTTTAATGTCAATGATGAATTGAAGGTAATGATTATTGACTTAGACGCCGAAAGAGGACGTATTTCTCTCTCTACTAAGCAATTAGAACCTGAAGCAGGGGATATGCTCAAGAATCGTGACTTAGTCTTTGAGAAAGCCGAAGAAATGGCTCAGAAATATAAAGAAAAATTATTAGCTGGTGATAGTGAAGAAGCTAATACGAATCTTGAATCTGTGCCAGAAGCCACCGAAGGAGATGAAGTAACTGCCACTGATGCAGTAGAAACTTCCGCAGAAGAATTAGCTGCCTCTGGAGTAGAATAAATTTCTTTCTGTCAGTCAGTGACTTTCAGTTCGTTAAATTTACCTGATGGTGTAACTGACTGTGATTAATTAGCAGAAGCATAATTTTAATGCTTTTTATCCATCATCAACTATTATTAAACAAGGGATTTATTTTTTGATTTGATCCCTTTTTTTTTTGTCTGTAAAACGTGACAAAAATTTGATAAATTATGATGATGGTTTATGACTTCTTCCAAAATGTTAACAACGAAAAAAGAAACGGTTAAAATTGTCACCCTTCCAGAATTAACTCCCGAAGAAAAGTTGTTTCAGCAACAGAGAATGAGAGATGTTTATTTACTTTTGGAGAATTTAACTTTAAAAGAAGAAGCAACCATTAAACTGATTATCGACTGTTTATACGATGTTGGCATTATAAACTTGATTAATAAAAAAATACATAATCGCCCCCTAAATAAGTTGGCAAAATTAGTGGCTAATACCCCAAAACCGATTTTAAAAATTATTGCTTGGCGTTGGGTGAGAAAGAACTTACCTCGAAAAGTAACCAATTGGCTTCAAAATAAGCTCAAATTTCGCTAACAATTCAGTTCGAGGCAATAATATCCGATTTAGGCGGGTTTCAGGTTTTCCATAAATTTGCGTGTTGTTCATGGCGATTATCATGGAAAATGTCATAGTTGGGATTAAAATTACTATTCCCCAATTTGAGGGCAATTTGACGGTGTAAATCCTCGATATTTTTCGCTAATTGACGAGTTTTCCAAAGGGTTTTAGTAGCGGTTAAGGTTTCTGTATTCTCTAACCAGTCGAGTTGTCGATATGCCGTTAATAATTGTTTAATACTGGGTTTAAACTGCAATAATGGCGATGTTGGCTTAATTTCCGCTAAAAATTGACATAAATTATAGGCGTACTCAATATCACTGCTAATATGTCCACAATAAGACTTACGATAAGCAAGGGCATGATATAAAAACTGTTCCACTTCTTCAGGGTTTTTGTTACCAAAGGCGTATTTTACTCCCCCTAAAGTGCGATGAAGATACCAAGCCCGAATATCCTCTACTTCTGCCATCGGGCTTTGAGTGGTACGTGCATCGGGATAATTCCAGAATAATCCTAACACTCTGTTAACCATTTTGGTTTTAATATGGGGTAAAACTCGGTTTTTAAACTCTGTATCCCCCGCACCTCGATAACTTGGATCATAATAACCGTGGCGATCGTGGATGCTTTTACGGTATAATCCACCGACTAAAGAAAGGTAACAGGTTTCTAAATATTCCAAATTTTGGTCATAGTTACCCCTATTATAGAGCATAATATCTTGAAAATGATTGCCTTGTAAATCCACTTCGGTAACTAAACTATGGGCAATTACCCAATCTATTTCCTCATTTTTGTCTAATTCTTCTGCTAAGACTTCTAAACATTTAGGGATAATCGTCTCATCCACTCCTAAGAAAGTGATATAGTGCGATCGCACCTCTAAAATAGCCCGATTCCATGCTTTTTGGATAGTTTCCCTTTGATATGACCTAAAATAGACTATGGGTAAATTTAACTCATCAGCTAAAGCTAAAAATACCTGATATTCTTCATCAGGTGAACCACTATCCATTAAAATGACTTCCATATCCCCTGTTTTTGCCAAAGTTTGTTGTGCCAAAACCCGTAAAAATAAAGGTAATTTAGGAGCAGCATTATAGAGAGAAACTATTACCGAAACTTTATAGTTATTTTTATCTCTCCTGTCGTCTATAATCTCATACTCTTCAGGCTCATATTCAAGCAAATTAGTATAAGTTGCACTGAGAAAATTAAGGGCTTTTGCTGTTTGTTGATTAATGTCCTTAAACATCACTTCCGTAGCTTTTGCCTCAGATTTAAAGCCTTTTTCCTCTAAAATTTTGACGACATAAGGTAACTCGTTAAACCTATCATAACCCAAAGTGCGCATACTTCTAAGGAGATAAGTCGCCGCCACTAAATCATTATTTCTCATCCTTTCTAAACGAGCAATTTCTCGCCATACTCTCACCCTATCAACTCGAAAAGCACTTTGAATTTTACCTTTAATTCCCTTTGCTTCAGGTTCAAAAGTTTCCATAAAGTTCCACACTTGTTGCAGTTTTTTTTCTATTTCTAATTCCGTTTGTTCACTGAGAGTAAATACCTTATGATATTGAGAAGCAAGGAAAGGAGATTTAATTAATTGAGACTCTCGATTATTCTCTGCATAGTTAACCGCTTTACTTTTAATTTTACTCAAAGTTGGTCTAACTATTTTCTGCATTAATTTAGTAGCAGTATTTTTGATAATACTATTATTCTCAGGGCGATGTTGCCAATAATCAATTAACTGTAAATACCATTCTTTTAATTCTGAAGCTGTATCCTGTTCAACATTAGTTTCTACTTGATAAATTTCTGTTAAATTAGGATCATTAGTTGAAGTATCAATATTAATTAAAGCCTGATTTAATCTCTCTCTATACTCTTGATAATTTTCTAAAATATCCGCTAATTTAGGTAAACACTCATAAGTATTTTCTACATCAATTCTAATCCAAGGTAATTGGGGGAAATTTTCTTCTAAAAATTGACAAACTCCAGCACCACTACCAATGGCTGTAGGGCATCCTGAAAAAAGAGATTCTAATGCCAATAAATTAAGAGTATCGTAACGAGAAGGAAGAAAAATAATGGCAGGTTGGGCAAAAATTTGTTTTAATTCTTCTCTTGGTTTAGACGGTTGAATTTCGATATTAACTAATCTTTTATTAATCATCTCCTGTAGTAAATCTTGAGAAGATTGCCCAAATTCACTATAACTATGAGGACCAATGATAGTAGCTTTGCTATAATTATCAGGAGATAACCACCAGACTAAGTTAACGAAAATATCAGCCCCTTTTCTTTTTTCGGTTCTACCAATAAAATGTAAACTAGGTTTTTTATCAATATTTTGTAACTGTTGAAATTTTGGTAAATCTATAAAATGTAAGGGATTAAAATAGTGACTTTCAACATTAACTAATTCTTGCCATTCTTGTAGATAACTTTTACTGATACCATAACGAATATCAGCAGTTTGAAACTGCATTTTTTCTTCTAAATCAAGGGGAATATTAACTTTATTTGAACCAAACCAATCCATGCGTAAAGTAGTGGAAATTTTGCCGTGTAAAGAAAGGGCAACTTTACCGCATTTTACCCCATGATGTTCCAAAGCAGGACGCAAAAATAGGGTATATTGTTCATAATCAGGGGCATCAACTATATCAAACTCATAACCTTTAACAGAATTAGCGATATTACTAGCTAAAGTAAAAGAGCGATAAGTCCAACGGGGAGGATTTACATTAAGATAATAGTTAAGATCATTAATTTCATAAATGGGTTTATAGGGAATAAAATTTGCATTTTGAGGGCGAGGATTGTTAGTATTTTCTTGATTGATTAAATAGTAGAATTGAAGATGAGGATTTTTTTCGATGATTTGACGATAAAAGGTTTGTCCGCCTCCAATTTTTTTAAATAAGTCAAAATCAGCTATTAGTATTTTCATAATAAAGATAATTATTAATTATTATTAATGAACAGTAAACAATGAAACAATGATATTACTGAGTTTAGATATAACTCACGAAAACTGCTTTGCGTCCTTTGCGCCTTTGCGAGAAATAATCATATCCTATAATTATTCACTATCAGTGAGAGATCTTCGTATAATAAATAAAGGTTCAGTAGAGGGGTGATTAAAAAATTCAAAGCTCAATTTCTTATGATGTTCTATATCCTTAAATTAATATGAATGCTTTACAGTTAATCGGTAAAACTATCAAAAACTGGCAAAAAAAACCAAATCATCCATCTACACTCACCTCTAAATCTGAGTCTAATCGTAATTATTCGGAAGATAGCTACCCTTTCTTATTGCGATGTTTCTGTCGGATACATTCTCCGATGATGATAATTATTTCGATTACTAGCTTGACAGGATTAATTAGCTATCGTTTCTATAACCAGCCAGAATTAGCGGTTGGTACAATTTCTCCCACTAAAATTGTTGCACCTCGTGATGGTAGTTTTGTCGATCAAAAAACCACGGACGATTTAAGGAAAAAAATTCGCAATGGCTCACTGCCCGTACTTCAAATTGATACAAGTGTCTCTATGAAACTTAGAAGCGATTTGGAGAATCAATTGAGACAAATAGATGCTTTACGCAGTTTAAATCGTAATGTATCCTTAGTTTCTACGGGGATTGTTTCGACTTCGGCTCAATTTTATCTTTATGGTTTACCAGAGGATAAGTGGCAAAAAATTATTCAGAATCTAAATTCGGATCAACCTCTTAATTTAGAGAATAGCGCAGAAAAACAGTTATGGAACTATAAGCAAAGAGTTGGAGAAGAAGAATTTAATAATCTTTTAAGTCAATTACAGATATATCGAGAAGAATATCGAATTATTCAATCACAAATTAAAGAAATTTCTCTGGATAGTTTGACTCAAGAGGAAAAGGAAACTATCTTAAATTTAGATAAAGTGACTTGGCAAAAAAAGAGGCAACAAATTTTAAATATTCAAAAGTTAATTCTAACTCAGGGAATTGTAGCAGGGTTGCCTGATGAGATAAAAAAGCAAACAGTACAAATTCATCTTGAAAATAGTTTACCATCCAATTTGGTCAATATCGGTGTTAAGCTACTGTCACCTAATTTAAAGGCTAATTTAATCATCGATCAAGAAAAAACCAGTGCTAGGGCGGAAAAAGCGGCGCAGGAAGTTGGACCTGTAGTGGTTTCTATTCAAAAAAATGAGGTAATTGTGGATGCTGGAGAAATTATTACTCAGGGAGATTTTATTCTCCTAGATAATTTTGAACTAAGTCGCAGAAGTGTTAATTTTACTGGTATTCTCGGTACTGGTGCTGTGGTTTCTGTGTCTTTAATTGCCTTCATGGCGATCGCCGATCGCATCAAGAAAAAATTAAGGAGAAGAGATCAAGTATTGTTATGGTTGTTAAGTTTATCAATACCTGCTATTAGTATTGTCGATGTGGGTTACAATTCCTTACCGGCAGTGGGTTTTTTAATCAGTACATTTTATGGGCCTACTCTCGCCTTAGCAAATGTTACCATAATGACGGGCTTAACGTTATTTCAAGGCTCAATGGTGGGATGGCAATATTTAATTCCTTCTTTTGCAGGGGGAGTATTAGCCAGTTTGATGGCGAGTCGTCTTCACTCAAGGGAAGAATTAGCGTTATTGGGTGTAGGAGTCGGGTTTACTCAGGGTAGTATCTATTTTGTGATCAATTTAATTGGGAGTGCGGCGGCTGGTACTGTATGGTATGCTTTATTACCGGGGGCGTTGTGGCATGGTACAGTAGGATTAACTTATACGGTGTTAGCTTTGGGAATCTCCCCTTATTTAGAGAGATTTTTCGATTTAATTACTCCCATTCGTTTAGCGGAGTTATCTAATCCTAATCGCCCATTATTGAAAAGATTAGCCACAGAAGCACCGGGTACATTTCAACATACCATGTTTGTGGCAAGTTTAGCGGAGGCCGCTGCCCGTCGTTTACATTGCAATGTAGAATTAGTTAGGGCGGGGACTCTTTATCATGATATAGGTAAAATGCACGATCCCCTCGGTTTTATTGAAAATCAGATGGGTGGTCCGAATAAACATGATATTATTAACGATCCGTGGAAAAGTGCCGATATTATCAAAAAACACGTCAGTGAAGGCATTGTTATGGCGAAAAAATGTGGTTTACCCCAAGCCATTCGAGATTTTATTCCTCAACATCAAGGTACATTATTAATCTCTTATTTCTATTTTCAGGCAAAAAATCAAAAGGAAAATAACCCTCAAATTGTCTTAAATGAGTCTGATTTCCGTTATGATGGTCCTATTCCTCAATCTAGGGAAACGGGTATTGTTATGTTAGCGGATGGTTGTGAAGCGGCGTTGCGATCGCTCAAAAATGCTACCCCAGATCAAGCTATGGCAATGGTTAACAAGATTTTTAAAGCCCGTTGGCGCGATCATCAATTAGATGACTGTAGCATTCAATACGAAGAATTACCTATTATTGCCGAAATTTTTGTTAATGTTTGGCAACAATTCAATCATCAGAGAATAGCATACCCTAAAGGAGCTTTAGAGATGAGGGTTAGGGGGTAGGGAAGCAAACCCCATTCTGTCGAATAGAAATAGCCTAATTTACCTGAGTTCGACATAAAATCTTAAGTGATGAAAGGTGTCAGGTATCAGCCTGAACTACAGAAGCCGAAAAGAATCTTATATTTTTACCAGATGTCTAATTTAATTCTGACTTAACTTGCCGTTTGAATTTGACTATTGTGTAACTCTAAATAGATCAATAACGCATTAATATCCGCAGGATTTACCCCCCCAATCCGAGAGGCTTGTCCGATGGTTAAAGGTTTAACTTTATTCAGTTTTTCTCTCGCTTCCATCGATAGAGTTTCTATGTGCATATAGTCCAAATTTTCGTTTAATTTCTTATTACTGTGACGGGCAATTTGTTCAATCTGATTTTGTTGTCTTTTGATATATCCTGAGTATTTAATTTCAATTTCTGCCCCTTCTTTTTCGGCTTGATTTAACTCCTTATTGTGCAAATTATATCGGCTTAAATCTTCATAATGAAAACCGGGACGACGCAATAAATCGGCAAGGGTAATTGAGCCTTTAATCTTTTGTTGAGTATAGTCAACAATTTTTTGTGCTACCTCGTCTCTCTCTTTGATTCTTGTTTCATAGAGTCTTTCTTGTTCGGCAATGATGTTCGCTTGTTTACGTTGATATAATTCCCAACGGCGATCGCATATCAAACCAATTTCTCGCCCTAAAGAAGTCAATCTTTGATCCGCATTATCGGAACGTAATGTGAGACGATATTCAGAACGGGATGTTAACATTCGATAGGGTTCTCTCAATTCTTTAGTACAAAGGTCATCAATTAAAGTACCTAAGTAACTTTGTTCTCTAGGAAAGACAATCATTCCCTTATGTTGGGCAAATCTAGCGGCGTTTATCCCGGCTACAATGCCTTGCGCGGCTGCTTCCTCATAACCCGTTGTACCATTAATTTGCCCTGCGGAAAATAACCCCTCAATTTTCTTCGTCATCAGGGTAGGATAACATTGGGTGGCGGGTAAATAATCGTATTCCACCGCATAGGCTGGACGCAACATAACGCAGTTTTCAAGCCCAGGAAGAGTATGTAACATGGCTAGTTGGATGTTTTCGGGTAAACCCGTAGAAAACCCTTGAATATAAAGCTCTGGGATGTCTCTACCTTCGGGTTCGATAAAGATTTGATGGCTTTCTTTGTCAGCAAACCGTACTATTTTATCCTCAATACTAGGGCAATATCTAGGGCCTTTGGAGTCGATGAAACCACCGTAAATAGGAGATAAGTGCAGATTATCTTTAATTAATTGATGGGTTTGAGGGGTGGTACGGGTTAAGTAACAGTTCATCTGTTCCCGTTTTATCCATGCTTCAGGATCAAAGCTAAACCAACGCACTTGCTCATCGGGGGGTTGCACTTCCATTTTGCTATAGTCAACGGTGCGCTTGTCAACCCTTGCCGGTGTGCCTGTTTTGAGTCTGTCGGTTTCAAAGCCCAAATCGTTGAGGGTTTCTGTTAAGCCTACGGCGGCGAATTCCCCTGCCCTTCCTGCATCCATGGATTTACCGCCAATCCAGATTTTGCCCCCTAAAAATGTGCCTGTGGTGATGACTACCGCTTTAGTTTTAAAGCAAGTGCCGAAATAGGTTTGCACCCCGATTACTTCGTCGTTTTTGCCTAAGACTAAATCTGTCACCATAGCTTCTCTTAAGGACAAATTTGGCTCATTTTCGACGATATTTTTCATCACGGCAGCGTATTCTCTCTTATCCGTCTGCGCCCTTAATGCCCATACCGCAGGACCTCTTGAATTATTTAATACTCTTTTCTGTAAATAGGTGCGATCGGCCATTTTGCCAATTTCACCCCCTAAAGCATCCACTTCGTGGGTTAACTGGGATTTTGCAGGACCTCCTACCGCAGGATTACAAGGTTGCCAAGCGATTTTATCGAGATTGAGGGTTAACATCAGGGTGCGACACCCCAATCTGGCACTGGCTAAGGCGGCTTCACAACCAGAATGTCCCCCACCAATTACGATTACGTCAAACTCATCTTGAAATTCTACGGCGGTTTTTATGGTCATAATCTTGATTAAGAGATTTCTGCAATATTTCGAGTTTAAGGATTCAACTTTCTATGATAGCAAATCTTAAATTTTCTTAAGTTTTCTCAGGTGCGATCGTAGGTGATATTGGGGAAATTATCAATGACGAGGAAGATATGGTTACTATTTTAGTGGTAATTATTAATTATTAAGACAATTAATTTAGTGTAAGGATATGTCAAACAGGAAGAAAATAATACTGTTCATTCACCCTAATTTTCCCGCCCAATTTCGCCATTTAGGGCAAGTTTTGGGCAAAAACCCCTTCTATGATGTTTTTTTCCTCACCAAGAAAAAAGAGGGTATGATTGAGGGGGTGAAAAAAATTATTTATCAGCCTTCAAGGGAAGCAAAACCAGAAACCCATCATTATTTGCGATCGATTGAAAATGCAGTGTTGCAAGGGCAAGGGGCTTATCGTGCCATCATTAATTTAAAAGACAAGGGTTTTTATCCTGATATAATCTATGGACATTGTGGTTGGGGGGCAACTTTATTTATGAAGGATATTTTTCCCCATGCCACTTTTCTAGCTTATTTTGAATGGTTTTATCATGCTATTGGTAGTGATGCAGACTTTGATCCCGATGATCCCATTACTGCTGATGATCAGGCTAGAATTAGAGTCAAGAATAGTCCTATTTTAATCGATTTATATAGCTGCGATCGAGGCTTATCTCCCACTCAATGGCAAAAAAGTCAATTTCCTCCCGAATATCAAGGCAAAATCACTGTTTTACATGATGGAGTTGACACGGACTATTTTCAACCCCATGCCGATGCTAAATTAATCATTCCTAGCCTTAACTTAGACTTAAGCCATAAGTCAGAAATTGTCACCTATGTAGCACGTGGTATGGAACCCTATCGAGGATTCCCCCAATTAATCGAAACCATTCATATCTTGCAAAAACGTCGCCCTAACACTCATTTTGTCATAGTTGGTCAAAATCGGGTAGCCTACGGCAAACAGTTACCAGAAGGGCAAAATTATCGTGATTTGATGTTAGCAAAATTCCCCCTTGATTTAAACCGAGTCACTTTTACCGGCTTACTTCCCTATAACGAATATTTAAAGGTTTTACAAACATCTTCCGCACACATTTATTTAACACGCCCTTTTGTTTTATCATGGTCAATGTTAGAGGCAATGGCAACGGGTTGCGTGGTCGTTGCCTCTAATACTCAACCTGTGAGAGAATTAATTAGAGATAACCACAATGGGTTATTAGTACCTTTTTTTGAACCTGAAAAAATCGCCGATCGAGTAGAATATGCTTTAGACAATCAAGATTTAATGACTAAAATTAGAGAAAATGCCCGACAAACTATTGTTAAAAATTATAATTTATCCGATTTAATTCAACAACATATTCACTGGATTGAAATGGGAAAATTAACAAAATTAACTAAATCAGTTTCTAAAAAGAAAAAAGGTTTTAAGCAATAAATAATAAATAATTAATGTTGAAACAATTAACTGACGTTATATAGTAATATGGAAAGCCTAAATGAATTGTGCAATGGTGATCAAGGGAATAGGTAGGGGTTGAATATATTTAACCCCTACAGCCTGACACCTACCATCTGACATCTCCTAACAAATACTGAATATAATGAAAAACGCCCAATATTGGATTGAAAAACTAAACTTACAAAAACACCCTGAAGGGGGATATTATAAAGAAACTTATCGTTGTTTAGATACTGTAAATAATGATCATTCTCTATTAAGATATAATGATCAAAGAAATGCTAGTACAGCTATTTATTATCTCTTATGTAATGATGAATTTTCTGCTTTTCATCGTTTGGAAAGTGATGAAATTTTCCACTTTTATTCTGGTTCAACTTTAATGGTTCATATTATCAATCCTCAAGGGGATTATCAAGTCGTAAAACTGGGAAATAATCCTGAAGAAGATGAAGTTTTACAATTAGTAATTCCTCATCATAGTTGGTTTGCTTCGGCTGTTAGTCAGCCTAATTCTTATAGTCTCATTGGTTGCACTGTTTCCCCCGGTTTTGATTTTAATGATTTTACTCTGGGAAAAAAAGAAGATTTAATCACCATTTATCCTCAACATCAGGCTATTATTGAACAATTTACTTATAGTTAAAATACCAGTTTTTTGCTAACATTATGCTTAACTTAAATGTTAATTTGATTCAATAATCATTTTCCATTTACGGAAAAATTAAGTTTTAAGAAACAAATTTTATCATGGGATATGGAAAACTATTGATTTCAGATTCTTGGTCAATTATTGACAGAAAAAAGCTATTAATTTTATAATATAATATCTTTAAAAAGATCTCCATTAGGAATTACGCACTGATAACGAAAAAAAGTCATTCTGAAGGAAATAGGGAATCTGCCTATTCTGTGGAATCTCGAAACTCTAATTTTTGTGATAAATGCGTAACTTCTAAGAATAACATAAGATTGTTAATTTATCGATAAGAAAAGATAAAAAATTATGGACGGCAATTATCAAGATTATATTAATAGAGTTGTGCAAATAACTCTTCCTAGTAACTACAAACAACAGGTAAAAAATATTCAATCATCCCCTAAGTTTGTGGATGGTAAAGCGGTGAATTTCCCGGGCTATAGTGTGATTACTCCTCCTTGGAGTGAGGAAAATATTAATCAAGGATTCTATGAATATTTACAGGAAATTCAAGCACAAGTTACTGCCCAATTACCCGATAATTTATTCTTACCTTTACCCCCCAAAAGTTTTCATCTTACTATAGCGGATCTAATCTGGGATACCGACTATGTTAACGCTGTCAAAGAAAATCCTAATTTTGATCATTTGTTAATCTCAGAAATCGATAAAATTTTTCAAGAATACTTACAATTAAATCCGAATATCCCCACTTTAGAATTAGAGGTTTTCGGTATATCAATTTTTCCTAGGGCGATCGCGCTTTGTTTAGCACCGACAGAAAACAGCTATGATCCAATTATAGGATTAAGAACATTAATCTATCAAAATGAACAAATAATCAAGTTAGGTATTGAGCAACAATATGATTTTGTTGGACATATTACCCTCGGTTATTTTGATAAAATTGAGGATAACTGCCATCGAGATCAGATAGAATTAAAAATCACAGAAATCAATGATCAATTAGTAGCAAAAAACTTGCCTGTGTTTAAATTAAATCAGTGGGAATTAAGAAAATTTACGGACATGACTAATTTTATTCGAGAGGAAAATTGGGCAAGTATAAAAGTAAATAATTAAGAAAATTTTGAATAATTTAAGTAATCCTATTATCGAGAAAAGTTTTGCGATTATTGATGAGATCATTGGCAATCACAATTTATCAGCAAAAGAGTATAATATTGCCCGTAGAATTATTCATACCACTGCGGATTTTGATTACTTAAATTTACTTTCTTGCCGTCACCAAGCCATTGACAAAGGCATACTTGCTTTGAAAAATAAAATTCCCATTGTCACGGATGTAAGTATGGTAAAAGAAGGTATTAAGAATATGGTAGAGAAAACCTATCAAAATCCCATTATCGTGGCGGTAAAACAGGCAAAACGGGCTGATAAAGACAAAACTCTCACGGAAACTGGTTTATTAAACTGTTGCCAAAATTACCCCAATGCTATTTATGCCATTGGGAATGCCCCTACGGCTTTAATTGCTTTATGTAAACAAATCGAGTTACAAAAAATCAAACCATCTTTAGTGATTGGTGTACCTGTGGGGTTTGTCAATGTTTTAGAATCAAAGAAGTATTTATCCTCGTTAGATATTCCGCAAATACAGATCAAAGGTAACAAAGGAGGTTCAACTGTAGCGGCTGCCATCGTTAATGCCTTATTGGTTATGAGTAGGTAAGGGTTGAATATATTCAACCCCTACGCAGTGGGGAGTAACTAATTCTTCATTCTTCATTCTTCATGAAAAAATGCGTATTTATGGTAATAGAGAAATAAAAACCGTTGCGGGAAGGGATACTCGCCCGACTACTGCTAAAGTCAGAGAAGCCTTATTTAATATCTGGTGCGATCGCATCGAGGGGGCAAGTTGGTTAGATTTATGTGCAGGTAATGGTACAATGGGGGCGGAAGCGTTATGTCGAGGGGTAAAAAGGGTTGTGGGGATAGAGAAATCTCCTTCTGCTTGTCAAATCATTAGGGAAAATTGGCAAAAAGTAGCAAGAGATGAACAAGTTTTTCAGATTTTAAGGGGAGATGTTGTCAAAAGATTAAAAAATTTACAAGGAGAAAAATTTGATTTAATTTATTTTGATCCCCCCTATCATTTAGATGTTTATAACTCTGTTTTACAGACTATTTATGAATATCAATTATTGGCAAATAATGGACAAATAGCAGTAGAATATGATCCAAAAAAGTCAATTATTAGTCAACAACAAAAATTTGACTTAATTCAAACTAAATATTATGGCAATATAGCTTTAAATTTATATGAAGCAGTCCTAAATGAGTTATGAGATTATTATCCCCCCCTAACCTAGGGTGTTTAAAATATAGCAATCCTAAATCATTCGTGAGAAACTGAAAATAAGTTCCCCCTTTGTTTAAGGGGGGTTAGGGGGGATCAAATTCTTACCACTCATATAGTAATGCTATAGATTAAATATATCAATATATAAACCCTGAATAATAACATAATATCTTGATTTTTGAACAAAAAAAGGTATAAAAATTACATCGTAATCATGTACATTTTGAACACTCTAGGCAATACCCACCTCTTTTCATGGGAAAATTATCCAATCAAAGAAATTTCATTTTAGGAAACCATTGTCAGAACTTTTTTTCGCCCTATTAAGTCTAAAGGTAAATTAGACTTCTCCAGAAATTATGATTTTCGCATCGTATTTCGGGCATAAGAGCCCGATTGATGGAGATGTCTATCTTAAATGTAAAAAGAGGACACCCGTTAAATTTCTCAATAAAAAAAGTCC
>CAYPDC010000098.1:0-15811 GCA_964409355.1 uncultured Cyanobacterium sp. | reverse complement strand
GCCTATCCTAACATAATGAGTATGTAATATCAAGTTATGCCCTTGCTAAGTATAGATCCCCAAGCCTCCCTCACTACTTTCATGGGTATTGAACCTTATGATTTAGAAAAAACTATTTATGATGCGATTGTCGCTGAGGAAGAATTACCAATTCATTATAAAATTCATGGAATGGACTTAGTTCCTTCTAATATTAATCTCAGTGGTGCAGAAATTGAGTTAGTCTCCGCCCTGATGCGTGAATTAAGACTTAAACAGACGATCGAACCCTATCTCACTAAATACGATTTTATCCTTATTGATTGTCCTCCTAGTCTCGGTATTCTTAGTATTATTAGTTTAGTGGCTTCTACCCATTTACTTGTACCAATTCAATGTCAATTTAAGGCTTTTCAAGGTACTGATTTATTGTTAAATACTGTGGCTCGACTGCGTAAATCCGTTAACAAAAATCTTGCTTTTGCAGGTTTTATCCCGACTATGTACGATGGTAGAACTGCTCAAGAATCAAGAACTTATGAGGCGATTAAAGAACAATTATCTCCCCTTGGTATTGTTTTTCCCCCTATTCCCCGTTCCATTGCTTTTGCTGATGCTACGGAAAAAAGAGTACCTTTAGCAGTTTATAAACCAAAACATCCTGCGGTTAAAATTTTTAATCAAATTAGTCAACAGTTAATTAAATTATAGTTACCCAAAACGTTTTGGGTAGAATTAAACTTCTGCCTTGAAGGGCGAAGCCCGTTAAAAAGTCTGTAGTTTAAGGAGTCGAAGCGTCGAATAAATCAATGGTTCGACTACGCTCACCAACCATAACAATAAATTAATCATGGTAAGCAAAAAAGAAGAACCCTATAGCAGTAAATTAAGAGGAATTGAGCTATTCACGGGAAATTCAATAAATGATCAATCAATAAATGAATCTTCTTCAGACTTAGACATTAATCTTATCGTTAAACCACCATCTCAACCAAGACGTTATTTCGATCGACAGGCATTAGAACAGTTAAAAAGTTCGATCTCACAACACGGTATTTTAGAGCCGTTGTTAGTACGTCCGTTAGCTGATGGAAAATATGAATTGGTAGCTGGAGAGAGAAGATTTCGGGTGGCGATGGAGTTAAACTTAACCAGTGTTCCAGTCAGTATTAAAACGTTAACGGATTTAGAAGCGAAACAAATTGCTTTAATAGAAAACCTACAAAGGGAAGATTTAAACCCTGTGGAAGAAACGGAGGGGATTTTAGAGTTATTGTCAATTCAGTTAAATCAAGAAGTAGAACTGATTATTAATCTGCTCTATAAAATGCAAAATGAGAAAATTAGAGTTAATGGAAACGTTTCCATTAAAAATGAAACGAAGATAATTATTGATTTATTTGAATCATTAGGCATGAAATGGGAGTCTTTTATTAGAACTCGTTTACCTTTACTCAAATTACCAGATGATATTTTACAAGCTCTCAGAGCAGGACAATTAGCTTATACAAAGGCGATCGAGCTTAGTAAAATCAAAGATGAACAACAACGGGAGAAGTTACTGAAAGAATCGATCGAGCTTAATTTATCCCTGAGAGAAATAAAGGAGAAGATAAAACAGTTACTTGTATTGACTTGCACTGAGCGTAGCCGAAGTGTCGTAGTCAAAGTAGAGAATAATCTCATAGTTAATGAAAAATCACCGACTAAAACAGTTAAAGATTTGGTTAGATCGATCGAACAGAAGAAACTATGGGAAACTGAACCGAAGAAGTGGGAAAGGGTAGAGAAACTATTGGAAAAGATTAAATTATTGATGAATTAGTAGAGGTTTTTTTTTCTTAAAGTAGTGTGTCTAAGCCCTTTATTTTAATAGTTTTCTGAGTTATTCAGCAAACCCTACATTAAGTGAGTAAGCAAAATTAATTGTATGTTTACATCAAAAAACTTAAAAGCAACTGGGCAAATTTTAAAGATAAATAAAAATCAGCTTCGCAGTTATCAGATTAATCAATAATTATTGCTAGGCAAGGTTTTGACAGAAATTTATACTGATATATAGAGAACCTTGATAATTTAATATATTACTAAAACAATTCAGATTATGGATAAGAAACTCATGGGGTTAGCACTCATCTTTTCCCTAATCCTCACTAAGCCATCGAGGGATAGTTTCTCGACTTTCTTAGCAAAAGATCTATGTTTTCAAATTAAGCAAGAACTTCTGACAACGGCTTGTAAAGGTTTAGTCTTATTCCAAAGTGAGGGTGTAAAAACCTTAATTGATATGAATACCAAAGTAGATAATTATTTACTCTTTGACATTTATACCACTAAACTTCCCCTCATTGGATTGGAGTTGAAAACGATCGCCATTGCTAAAAATTATCGGGTTCTTTCTATTAAATCATTTTAAACAATAGAGGAATTGACCAATGAAAAAAATTTTAGCATCGATCCCTAATTTTGCTCAAAATTGTTTATTGTGGGCGGCTGGAGTTGAAACAAAATATCTAGCACCACATTTAAGAAAATCCTATGTAGGCTTAGGCTTTATGGCGTTTGCATCCACTGCTCTTAGTACCATTGGAGGCTTTTACTTTATCCTTCTCTCTTTGGGTTCTGTTCCTAGTGCCATATTAGCCGCGCTCCTAAGCGGGGGGTTTATGTGGGGATTAGACCGGAGTGTATTGGGTTCTAGCAATTCTCAATCGGGCAAGGGGACGATCGCTGTCAAAATTGCTATTAATTTGGTCTTTTCTACGGCTTTAACCTTGCCTCTCAGCACTTATATGCTTATGAGTTCTGTAAAGCAATACAATATTACCAATCTTAAAGAGGATATTGAAGCAATTGACTTAAAACTTGAAGCCAAGGATACTGTTATTCAAGAGCTTAGAGAGAAAAAAGAATCTATTGATGGCAGATTCAAAGAGAGATTTCACGCCGATGGAACTTTAAATAAAGGCTATGTGAGAGAGCAGGAGTTAGTTCAAGCCGATTTTGAATATGCACGTAGCGAAAAAGAAGATTTAATTCAAGAACGCAATCTATTAAAGGAGGAAATTAAAGCGTTTGAAAAAGGTGACTTAAGCAAAACAAACCTAAAGTTTACAGAGCAGTTTCACCATGTATTTACTAATTCCCGTGGCACAGATCAAATTCTCAGTTTTACTGTTTTTCTCATAACTGCAACTATGGGTAGTAGTGGTGTACTAATTAAGACATTTTTGTTTGATGATGACTCCTATAATCGCCAATTACAACGACTGGAGGAACAAAAAAAGAATGAAATTGATTTTCAACACGCCATGAACACATCGGCGGCTCAGTTCCATTATTCTATCTTGAATACGGAGAATAGCCCTAGCCTTAAATCTCAGTTAAAAGCCATGAAAACCCGATATGAACAGAAAAAGAAGGATTACTATCAAGCTCTCCTCGAAGGGCTCGATACTAAATACCTAAACTTGGTTAGACAAGAAGCGGAAAAGGAAGGTATTAACCTAGATACTTTCCTAAATGTAAAATCAAAACCTAATACTCCAAAACGGAGACGAGATCAACCTTCTGTCTTTGAAGATAAGCCGTTTGATGACTTATGGAAATCTTCATCTTCTTCTGAAGATAATTTATCCAACCCCCAACCCTCAAACACTCCCTTAGAGGCAAAAGTCACCCCTAACTCAGAACATCAAAATGGTAATGGCAAAGTTATCGCCACTGAAGATGATATTCTCTCTTTTTTTAAACAAATTAATTCGCAACAAAACAACGATTAATTTTCCCATGAGGTGATTTCTGACAATAAATATACCAGTATGATCTCTCCTAACCCCCCCTTAACAAAGGGGGAATTATCAAGGAGATGGGTAAATTCTTTTTTGGAGAAGTCTATTAATTATTCCTAAATAGTTTAATTGAAGGTTATTAAAAACAACTGTTTAACTTCAATTGAAGTAAGTCAATTATAGCTACATTTAATCATTTTAAGGAGACAACACTATGCTAGAAAAATACAATGACGACAAAGATCGTACCCCTTTTATTCAAACCCGAAAACATAATAATGAAATTAAAGAGTTTATGGAGTTAAAACATACTAACGATGAAACTTTACTTGATAGATTATTGCCCACAGCAGAAAGGCGGTTAGAAAAAAAACATAATAGAGAGAAGATGAGTGCTTATCATCAGAATCAGCTTCAGACTTATGAGGCTTTTTGCTTAGCTAAACAAAAAGAACTTAAGATGTATTTAGCTTCTGCTTTAGCGCAAACAAGAATTTCTCTTGATGTTGAGACTAAGCAAAAAATTTCTCATATTTATCAAGAATTTCGCCATCATACAGATCAACTAATGAAAAATTCCCGAACATCGTTTATCGCAGTTTTAAAGGATTTGGAAGAGTTTGATATTCCCGAACTAAGACAGGAACTAATTGATGAAGCGATCGAACAATTTGAACGAGATCGTAGGGTTATTCAAGACATGATTAACACTCTGATTAATAAAATTAACCACGGGTGCGATCGAATCTAGTTTTTTGAGAGGATTTACTCACATCGATCGCTCTGGAAGGCAACCGAGGGCGATCGAACCCCACCTTCTCCATTCATCCTCCACCGAAGGAATACCAATAATTATTGATTTACCGAAGGAGAATTATTAGTTAGGATAAGGGTATCAGGTTAAATTAAGGCATAAAAAACCTCTTTTAAGAGCAATTTTAAGGCGATATTTAACCCCATTAATAATAATATTAGGAGAAAATTAAAGATGAATAACTCTGTTTTGCCTAAACTAAAAAATATTAATACAACCTTGCCATTAGAAGGGATTATTAGTATTGAAATAACAGAAAATATCCCCATTTTTCGAGCATCCTCTGTTGTTGAAAATCGCATCAATGAGTTATTTGAAAAACAAAAAATCTCAGAGCTTGAACCCCAAGAAGAACAAGAATTAGACTCCTATGAAGAAATAGACGATTACCTAAGTTTTGTTAATCGAACTATTCGTAATCTTACCCTTCAAGGACACCAATAATCATCATGTCTTATCGTCGTACAATCTCAGCAGAAATACAACAAAAAGTAAGAGAAAGAGCCAAATATCTCTGTGAATATTGTCATGTAGCCGAACAATGGCAATATGTAAAATTTACAGTAGATCATGTTATTCCCTTATCTAAAAATGGCACAGATACCCTTGATAATTTAGCCCTAGCTTGTTTTCATTGTAATAGAAGAAAATCTAACAAAATAACAGCTATTAACCCCGAATTAAATGGTGAAATTCCTTTATTTAATCCTAGACAAAATCTATGGAATGAACACTTTATTTGGTCATCAGATAAACTTTTGATTATTGGTTTAACCGCCATTGGTAAGGTGACAGTTAATACTCTACTTCTTAATAGAGACAGGGTTATTAACATTCGATCGGCGGATATATTAGTGGGAAGACATCCGCCAATGGATGATCCAATTCAGATGTCGGGTTAAATTTTATTTCACCCGTAAAATTAATATCTGATTCGATGAATAGCTTTACTACTCCACTTCGTCCCTTAGAAGGCGATCGCCCTTTGAAGGAATCTCAATAATTATTGATTTACCGATGGAGAGTTATTAGTTAGGATAAGAGATCAATTCTTTATTCATTTATCTAATTTTTCTCTACCATAGTTAACGACTTTTGTCAATCAAGATAAGTCGATAGTTTTTTAATCTTAGTTCTTATATAGTTGTCATATAACACTAAATTATAAGAGGTGAAAGAATGTCATTAGAAGAATGGGAAAACGAACTTGAAAAAAGACAAGTTGATGTACAGAGGATTTACACTGACTTAAGAAATGTTAATGGTAAGAAAGGACTTGCTCCTGCATTAAAACAGTATTTATGCCTAGCTCTTTTATCAATATCTGAACCTAAAGCGGTAAGAATACGTGGCAAAGGGAAGGAATCTAGTATAACGCAAACTTGTTCTCGTGACTTATTCCCACTAGTATCGGCACTTTATTTAGAAAGAAAAGGAAAAGAATATGAGGAAAAAGTACGATGGCAAAATTTATTGGATGTTTTTAATGAATTAGGATATTGGGGTTCTATTAAGCCTGAGTTCTCTCAACTTTTGAATTACATTAATCAAGGAAAAATTGAGTTAAAAATTATAGATAAAACAGATGTGAAACTTAACAGTTTTATAGAAAAAATAGAAAAAAATCAGAAGATTTAAAGCTACCAAAAATTCATAAATGATAGGAGAAACTAACAAAAATGACTACTACTAAAGACCTTAATAATTTAATCGCAAACTTACAAAGTACAGACCCTAAAATTAGAGAAAAAACTATTTTTTCTCTAGCTGAATTTGATTCAGAAAATATCATTGATATTTTATTGAATCAATTAAATGATCCCGTGTCTGAAGTACAAAAAGCTGTAGTTTGTGTATTAGGAGAAACTAAATCAGAAAAGACTATTCCACCGCTAATTAGTTTTTTAGAAAATGATAATTATGAATTGCGTTGGGAAGCGGCACAAGCGTTAGCAGAAATGAAGCCATCACCAGAAATTATTGCTCATTTAATTGTACAATTAGAGAAAGAAACTGTTGGGAATGTTAAGGTGTCTATTATTAGAGCATTAGGTACACTTGCTCCTAATTCTCAGGTAATAATTAAACCTTTATTACAATGTTTAAATGACAAGAATAAAGCTGTTCAACTCGAAGCAAATTGTGTCTTAATGGATAATAGTTTGGTAGCACAACTATTAGAAGAAGCTCAATCTGTTGCCGTCAATGAACAAAAAACATCCCCAAGTCACCTTGAACGTGTCCTTAAGATTCTCAAGACTAGGACTAACTCACTGATTGATTCTGTTGAGACGACATTTAAGATTTTTAATCAGAATGCAAATCTTGGGTTCAGTCCGATGGGAGGAAATGATACATCAGAACAATTAGCTTCTTCCCCACCTATTACTATTAATGAGGAAGATTACCAACTTAAAATTAAAGTTGATAACGATAGCTATCAATTTAGTCTTAGCCATGCTGAAAAAGGTTATGTAGTACCCAAAGATTTTAAATTAACGGTTACAACATTATTGAACAAACAAACTACGGAATATGAAGCAGAATATTTAGACGGCTTATTAACCCTATCTATTCCCCTACAAGAATATGATGAAGTAATTTGGCAAACTCAGCCTTTACCTGATAATTTGAATTGAATTTGGACTTACGCACTAACTACGGAAAAATGAGAGAAATTTTCACCCATTTATTACCCTATTCCAAGTAATTTTATTTCTTTGATTTTCCCACCAGTGCGTAAGTCCTAGGATTTTCATAAACAATAATATAACCGAATTAACTTAACTGAAAATCAGGAGTTTTAAAATACCGAATCAAGCTCAATTCAGATACAACATTATTATCGGTGCGTAAGTTCTAAATAACATATTTCTTCCTCTCAAAAAAATCTTAACAAACTCTATTCAGATAGTGACGAAATAACTGTAAATTAATACAACAAAAGGGAGTAACTATAATGGAAACAACGGGAAAAATTCATGTTTTAATTGTCGGGGTAAAGGAAACTTTATCCCATCATAATTCTTTAAAATATGCTGAATCAGACGCTAAAAATTTTGAATATTTATATCGTAAAATTACTCCCTCCCAAACAAATATCATCACTCTCTGTAACCAAGATAATGAACAAACAAAACCAACAAAAGATAACCTATTAAATACAATTGAGGAACTAAAAACAACTGTCGAAGAAAATGACACAGTTATTGTGTGTGTCCAAAGTCACGGAGAAAAGAACCTAGAAAATAACCGAGAAAATTTTTATTTTATTTTAGCTGATACAGAGTTAAATAGTGAGAATCAAACTAATTTTGATACAGCTTTAGAAGGTAATTTATTTCTCGAAAAGCTGTCAGAATTAAAAGCTAAAAATATTATTTTGTTTGTTGACTCTTGCTATAGTGGAGCATTAAATTTTCCTGATAATATCAAAAGCAACATCCCTAAAGGAAAAAAATATTTCTTTATCGTATCTTCTAGTTCAGAGAATTATATTTCTTTTTATTATGATTCTTTCAAGAGTAGCATTTTTAATTACTCTAAAATGAAAACTTTTGAAAATTTATTACAAAACAATTTATTAGAAAACAATACAACAGTTAAAGAAATTGATTTACGTTCTATTATAGGGAACATGAAAGAAGAAATAGAAAAATCACATCAAAAAATAAAAAGTGAATATGATGTTAACTCATCCCTAGCTGATGCTGGAGTAAAAAAACAAAATTTGGAAGTAAAAGAAATTAATAATAATCAAATCGAAAGTCCTATAATTGGTTATCATCTTTCAGATATTTCTCAAAGTCTTTATTATCGCAAGTCTTTAATTATCTCCTCTCAAGATACTTCTCATTTAAAACAAATATTGCAAACAAAATGTGGATTTGAAAATATTAGCAACAACATACAAGGTAGTGTAGAAGATATTATAAATAAAACTATTGAAAAAGCTCAAACTTCTCTTTTTTATTTTGATTGTATATTTGATGCACAATCCCAAGACTTTACTCTTAATATTAAAAATAACCCATTTCCTTTTAAAAGATTTAAAAGTATTTTACAAAAAAATAAAGAAAATAATCCAGTCCAAAACTTTATCGTGTTTTTAGACATTGATAATCAAAACAACCATGAACAACAAACAATTAAGAATAAAATTAAAGAATTAAAATTTGAGATTAATATATGTCTTATTGCTTATAATAATCAAGATAATAATAACTCATTAAAAGACTGGATATTAAAAATTCTTAACCCAAAACAAAAAGATAATTCTGACAATCAGGAGACTTTTAACCATCAGGAAAAAGGATTAACCGCCGCACAATTTATTCGTCTCCTTCAAGAAAAATCGGAAAATAAAATAATACCCCTTCTTGTTGGTTTAAACAATATTATTGAAATAGTTTTAGACCCCGAAAAACAGGAGCATTATGGCACAATTTTAAACTGGAGGAAGAATGCTAAAAATATGCTTCCAAAAATAAATAAAACTATTCTACATAAAGATGTTAATATTTTTGATATTTATGTAGAAAGAACGTTAGAAGAAAAATATTTAACACAAGAAAGTAATGCAAAACAAGAACAAAAGAATAATGGTTCTTTAACAAAAGAAGAAACTGACAATAAATCTGAAAGCTCTATGCAAATAAAGAAAATAACAGAAAAACAATTATTGCAAGAAATAACATTTAAAAAAGAAAATAATAGGAACGAAAATCAAAGCAATAAAATTCAAATTATAGGAGATGCCGGTAGTGGAAAAAGCATTTTTTTACTAAAACTTTTTTACTATATTTTCAATAATGATAGTTTATATATACCTCTTTATATTTCTTTAACTGACTATAGTAATTGGGCAAAAGAAGAAACAGCCCCTAATAAATCTGATTTTAAGAATTATATTTTAGAGAAATTCTTACCAAATATAGCTGAGATATTACCCAGAACTAATGATGAGATCATTAAAAAAAATCAAAGACTTTTACAAGATTATATTAATAAAGGTTATGTATTTTTCTTCTTAGATGGTTCAAACGAAATTGCTGATTCTAAAGTTATTAATTTGATTAATACTATTCAAACTGACTCTTTTTTCTCTAACGCTCATATTATCTTTTCTTCCCGAATTAATATGTTTAACAATAATGACAAAAAGACTAGAGAATTTAAGAGTTATTCCCTCTGTCCATTTAAGGAGAATGAAATTCATTTTTTTATCCATAAATTTTTTGAAAAAGATTCTGCTAAAGCACAAGGATTATTAAAACTATTAAACGGTGATAATCAAGACATTAAAAGTTTAGTTGAAAATCCTTTATTTCTAACCTTAGTATGCGTATGCAATTTATGGGAACAAGGAGAAAACAAATTATCTTCCATTAAAAACAAAAATCAGTTGTACCAAAAATTTCTTAATAGATTTTTTGAGAGTCAACCAGACATTTTTGAGAGTCAAGCAGACACTAGAAATCATACTCTTACAAAGAGAGTAATACACGATATTAAACAAGTTTTAAGGACGATCGCTAAGTTAGCTTTAGAGGATTCAAAGCAAGGATTTACGATTATTCTAAACCAAAGTAATATTGATGAAAAACTATCGAAATTTGATTCAATCTCGAAACTTAAAACACCATTGGGAAATACTGATGAGGAAGGAACAATTTTATGGTGGATTGTTAAATTAGAATGGCTTATTATCGAAGATAAATCTCAAGATACTTTTAAATTTAATCATCCAAGTTTTCAGGAGTATTTTGCAGCGACTGCTATTGATGATGGAGATTACTTTTTACCTTCTGAGCATAAAAAGAAACCTATCAAGCATAAAGAATATCGCATTTTCGATCGTACATGGAAGGAAGTGATTTTATTTTGGCTAGGGGCTGAAGCTGAGGAAGAAAAAAGAGAAGAGTTTATGCAAAGATTAGTAACTTTTCAAGATGCCACTGGAAAGTATCAATTTTATAAAATCAGAGCATATTTACTCGCACTTAGGGGACTTTTAGAATTTCCTAATTTTTCGCGCGCTGAGGAAATTATTAAAAACGTTTTTGAATTTAATCTTAGTTTAAGAAGAAATCTTTTTGAAAGTAATAGTTTATGGAATTACAAGAAAATAACCCCTAAGTTTATCAAACGTGAAATCTTAGAAATCTTATCAGAAATACAACCTGTTTTAATAACTAAAAGTAGCATCCTTGAAAAGGATATTATCGAAAATTTAAGAGACGGATTAAATCAACAAGAATTAATCATGTCTAATTTTTACTATTTGCCAGATTTTATTTTTAATGAATATGCCATTGAAACCCTAGGCAAAGTTAAAATTAATATTATTCCCAACTTATTAATTAGACTATTTAATATATTTTCTAACTCTAGTCAACAACCGTTCAATGATTCCCGATACTATTACGAATCATTTAGATCAAATATAGTAGAAACTTTGGCGAAAAGATTTGTTGATGTGCCTCAAGAGTTTTGGATTAATGCTTTAAATAATCCTGATTCTGATATTCGTCAATTCACATCATTAACCCTAAAAAATGTCAATGAACCATCTGTTATTGATATTTTAATACCTTTTTTGTTAAAGAAAGATAGAGGAATTTATGCCAATATATTATATAAATTGTCTTATGTTTTAGAAACAGAAAAATCAAAAGATGTCATTGAAAAAGTAGTTGAATCTTTAATTAATGCTCTATCATATCATTCTAATGACTCATTTATTACTTGGCGTATTGCTAACACTTTAGGAGAAACAGCTTCGCCAGAAAAAAACTCAAGTAACTCATCGTTTATTTGCGAGTTTATCCGCAATATTTTAGAGGATGAAGAAAAAAAATCTGCTATTACTGAAGCTCTGCAATATGCTGTCAATAATAATCCTCATTATCGATATAATATCCAAAAATATTGGCAAGAATTGGGGATTCATTTGATTTATAAAGAGGAGGAGCAAAATTTAGCTAAAATTGCCTCAATAGAAGATGAATATGTTAGATATATATACAAAAAATATAATAATTTTACCACTCCTATAAAACATCAGAATGATATTGAATTCTTAGCTCAATTAATAATTGATACTAATTATTATTCAGGCTTTCCTTTACTATTTTTAAAATATTTAATTCAAAACATATCAGATGAAGTTATTTTGGTACTGATTAAAATATTGCAGAATAACAATAATGAAAAAATCAATTGGGAACTTAGGCAGATTATACATTATAAACTCGCTGAAACTAAATCAGATAAATTGATTGATGAATTGGTAGAAGTTTTAAAAAAATGTTTAAAATCACCACAAAATTATAGTTTTTCATCTTTTTTGGCTGAAGGATATATTGGTAAAGACGCTATAAAAATTTTAGGAAAAATAAAAAAATCTAGTACAGTAACAAAAAAATTAATTGAGCTATTAAATTTATTAAATTATGAGGTATTTTTCGAGCAATGGCGAGAAGAAACAGCGATAGAAAAATTTATTGGCTTATGGATAATAGAAGAATTGAGCGATAGAGAATTGAGCAATAGAGATTTAGATGAATTTACAAGGGTTATAGTTAATTTTATTTACTATATATGGGATAATATTACTACTTTTACCAGTGATTTAACAGTACTAAAGGCTTCAGTTTATTTAATAAATGAAGTAAAAAATAAAAAATATTTACAATCAATTGTTTACAATTATAACAACAAAATCAATAAGAAAAATAGAAACCAATATTTTGAGGTTAGGAACTATGAAATTTACAGTACTAGAATAATATGGCATTGTGCAACAAATTTATCCTACTCCGATTTTTACGAAGCATTGCATAATTTACCTAACTATAGGAATCAGTAATAAGAAGATTTTTTGCCTATTTACTAGGTTTGAAAATAAAAAATATTCATAACTAACTGCTATAAAAAATAAACTTGAATATATCAATATTTATTGCTATTAAATCATGTTAAATTTTGTCATAATATATTTGGTGTTTGCTTGGAAAAAAAAATCTTTTGGATTAATTAATAGTGCCTTAACCTATTATTTTACACTTCTGGATTATTCACCAAACTCTATTTTATTGGTGGATATAATTTTATTATTTTTTAAAAGAAAATGAAGAAATCAAATTTTTTAATTACAAGGGAAATGAGAATAGCAGGACAAGATTATATATTAGTGGTTAAACCTAGTTTACAGCCAGATGATGGGGATACCTGTTATATTTTTACCCTTAAAAATAAAAACCCCAATGCGATGATTCCGGGGGGAATCATATTGAGGATTTTAGATCAAGATAAAAAAGTATTTATCGGCAGTCAAATAGAAGCAAAACGAGCCACCAGAGAATTAACACTGAAAATTTGGTTAAAGAAAGGAGAACCTGTTTTTTACGATACAGTACCGTTGCCTGAGAATTATACCCCTGATATTTTATCTTTTAATTAGGATTGACTTGAGTGATTAAAACATCAAAAAAGTTGCAAGTAATCTTTATATTTTGAACTTAAACACAATTTTTGTCTATTAACCTTTTGATGAACAAGGCTTTTATTTATTTTCATAAAATTCTAAGTAAAATCATTGTCAATAAATAATAAACATTGATTTTTTTTGATTGTTTGATTAATTGTTATTATGATCAATTAGTTTTATAAATTTGGGAGTATTAAAACAAAACACATAATAATTATTTTGTACAATTCTCAATTTTATCAACTATTATTGATAGTAGAATAACATAATTTTTTCTAAGATAAAGATAGGTTCAAAATCAGAAAGTATTTTTCGATTAAGAATTAAAAAATAACCTAATTTATCATTAAAACAATGGTCAAAATTAAGAAGAATTTCTGTTCTAGTATCACCATTTTAAGCCTATTAGTAGGCAGTATTTTCCCTCACAATAAAACTTTAGCTACTCCTGTTGTACCCTTTAATTTAGCACCAGAGGGCGCACGTCAAGCCAACCGTTATAACAACACTCAACCCCGTGATTTTTCCTCTTTATCCCCTTGGGGAGAGGCGATTAGCACTAATGCCAAGTCGGGTAAGTAGAGGGGATTACTCCCCTTTTCTCCCCTAAGAACCGTACGTGCAAGTTTCCAAGCATACGGCTCAAGCATTTACACTACTTAAAATAAACTAAGTTGTATTGGTTGCTTGTTTGTTGACAATTCCTCCATTGCGTTCTCCGAAGAGTATTGCTCTTTTGGTGTGTCCGTTTTGTGTCTCTGTGTTGACCTCACAGCGACTTTGTGTTGAGCTTTGTGGCAGTAATAATGCAGTATTACTAGGTTTTTAGTGTAATCACTTCCACCTAAAGCTCTTGGAATGATGTGATGAATTTCCGTTGACTCATTATTAAACAACGACTGTTGACAGTGTGGACAAATGAAGTTTTGTTGCAGTGCAATTTTCCTCCATCTTGCGTTGAATTTTTCAGATTCCAGTTTGTCTAGTTTCTTTTTCCTTTTGGCAAAATACTCCCTTAATTCTGGGTTATCTGGTGAGTTGGTTTTCTCAATGAGTTCATGGCGTTTTATTTCTATCCATGAGAACTTTGTGATGTAGTTACCATTGGCTTTATTGCCAAAGACCCATTTGTCATTCCTACTGGGTTGGAATCTCCCCCAGTATTTTTGTTTAGTAAACTTCTTAGGTTTGGTCGGGTGAGTCCTTTTAACATATCGGATACATCTATTGTAAACGTAATTGTCAAGATGTGAAAAGACTTTCTTACTTACTGCATTTCGGTAATAGTTTCCCCAGCCTCTTATTAATTCATTGATTTTCTGAATTAGTAAGTCTAATGGTTTACTAAGACATTCTTTGAATGTCTGTTTGATTTTATATTTTACGTTTTTGATTGATTCTTTGGAAGGTTTTATGAGACATTTGTAACCAGTTTTGGTGTTACTGACTTTGTATTGTCTGATATTATAACCTAAGAAATCAAATCCCTCTGTTATATGAACAATATTGGTCTTCGCTTCCGACAGGTTTAATCCTCTTTTGCTCAAAAAGGGTTCTAAGTCCTTAATGGCTTGTTTGGCATCCAACCTGCTTTCACAGAAGATTACAAAGTCATCGGCATATCGGACTATTGCCCTATTGCCTCTTATCTCTCCTCGGTTATTGTATTTAATATCGAGTGCTTCTTCCATACCATGTAGTGCTATGTTTGCCAAAAGGGGGCTAATAACACCCCCTTGAGGTGTACCTGATTGGGACATTTCGAGCGTGTTATTATTCATAACTCCGCATTTGAGCCATTGTTCGATATATTTCCTATAAGGGAAATTACCTATAATCTCTAATAATGTTTCATGTGTGATGTTGTCAAAACATTTTTCTATGTCCGCATCCACAATCCATTTTTTTGTCTTGTGGGGTCTTGCAAGATTGTAAATCTTGGCAATCGCATCATGGGTACTCCTACATGGTCTAAAACCGTAACTGATTCCCTCGAAGTGAGCTTCCCAATAGGGTTCTAATGAGTTTCTCACCATGTTTTGAATACAACGGTCATATACTGTGGGTATCCCTAGTGGTCTGACTTTCCCATTCTTCTTGGGTATGAACTTACGAAGTATGGCTTTGGGGGTGTAACCTTTTCTCAAGTTTCCTTGTATTATTTTGATTAGTTCCTCCCTCTTTTCAGATGTAGTGATTAAAATTTTATCTACTCCTGCTGTATTCTTACCATTATTAATCTGCGTAACTTTTCTGACTGATACCAGTATATTTGATAAGCTACGAGTTAATAACTTTTGAAGGTTTCCGATTTTTCGTTTTAAGGACTTGACTTTTACAAGTTGTTCCTTAGTAGGTGGTGGCAGTTTTCTCTGTCCACGATTCCTTTTTACTGATAAGGCATTTCTTAGTTCAGTAGTTGCTCTAAAGATACGGTTTCTGAGTCTTTGGACGTTGTTAATCTGTATTTTCCAGTTAATGTCATTCCAGATTATATCCTTATTAGTTACGATTAAAGATTGCTCTTTATCTATCTTTTCCATAATAATTCAAAACTTTCTCCGACTGTAAGTAGAGCCGTAAACACCTGTTAAAAGTCAGCACTCTTTCAAGTTGGGTATTACCCTATCCGTCAGGTTATTGATTCCCCTCCCCTTGCGAGGTAACGGCATTCGCTTTCTCTATACTTTAAAGGTTCATAATCTGAGTGTGATCAAATGTTTGAAAGCATAATGT
>CAYPDC010000097.1:1311-15832 GCA_964409355.1 uncultured Cyanobacterium sp. | reverse complement strand
CGAACCTGTGAAAGATGAAGCTCACATTTCAGCGTAGCGAATGTGAGTAGTTCACTCAAATGGTTAATTGCTAATTGCTAATTGCTAATTCTTAATTAATTACTGGTAAAATAATTCTCTAAAGCCTCAGATACAATTTGACTCATAGGTTTGTTATCGTTTTTAGAGACAGTTTTGAGTTTTTGATACCATTGATCATTGACACTAATACGGTGTTCTTTTCTTGTAACACGACTTTTTTTAGTAGTAGTTTTAGTTTTCTTCATAATTTTTTCTTCACTAGGTTGATATTCATTGGCAAAGGTGCGTAAAGCATCAAAGCCGACTCGATGACAAAATTGTCCAAAAGTTTCTTTTTTCTGTTTAGAATCACGAAAATAAACCAATAATGGCTCTAAAAATGCTTCTAACTCGGCTATATTTAGTTTATCAACATAAGGACGTGCTAAACGAGTTTGATTGGGGCATCCCCCTAACCAAATTTGATAAACATTGGGAGAATCGCCAACAAAGCCCAATTCTGCCATATAGGGGCGAGCGCAACCATTGGGGCATCCTGTCATACGGATAACAAAGGTTTCTTCTGCCATACCTAATTTAGCCAAAAGGGTGTCAATGCGCTCTAAAACACTGGGAATAATCCTTTCTGATTCGGTGGTGGCTAATCCGCAGGTAGGTAAGGCAGGACAAGCCATAGCATAACGAGTAAGATGATTAACGTTATCGGGATTAATCTCCACACCGTGAGAGAGGAAGATTTTTTCAATGTCTTGTTGCCATTGGGGATCAATTTCGTAAAGAATGACGTTATGGTTAGGGGTTAAACGGGTAGGAAGTTCGTATTTTTTAATGACTTGTTTCAAGGCGTTTTTCAGTTGAAAATCTCCTTCATTTTTAATCCTGCCATTATCAATGGAGATCCCAAAGAATAGTTTACCGTCTCCCTGTTCATGCCATCCTAAGTAATCCTCGTATTTCCACTGAGGAAGTTTTTTGAATGGTTTAAGTTTTTTACCGAAATATTCTTCTACTTGGTTACGGAATTTTTCCACTCCCCAATCATGGATTAAGTATTTTAATCGGGCGTGTCTTCTTTCGGTTCGATCGCCGTAATCCCGTTGGGTGGCAACTACTGCTTTAACCAAATCAAAAACATCATCTTTAGCTACAAAACCAATTTCATCGGCGGCACGGGCAAAAGTTTCTTCTTTACGATGAGTTCTACCTAAGCCTCCTCCTGCTAAGATATTAAAACCCTGTAATTCTCCTTTTTTGTTGGTAATTACCACTAAACTGAGATCGTGGGTATAAATATCGATGGAGTTATCCCCCGGCACAGTGACACAGCATTTGAACTTACGGGGCATATAATGAGTGCCATAGATAGGCTCGATGGAATCCTCAAAAATAGTACCATTAAGGTTTTTCTGCCGTGCGGCTTTGACTTCTGGTGCTTCTTCTGCGGTGATGGCTTTTTCTCCGTCTAACCAGATTTCATAATAAGCACCAGTTTGAGGGGTGAGTAAATCAGCAATTTTATCGGCATATTCCCACGCTAATTGATACTCCGGTCGATTTTTATAGGGTGCAGGAGGAGCCATGACATTGCGGTTTAAATCTCCACAAGCTCCTAATGTTGACCCCATACTTTTAACGATACTAGAAATTACGGTTTTGAGATCTTTTTTGAGGATCCCATGAATTTGATAGCCTTGTCTAGTTGTTGTTCTCAGGGTGTGATTTCCGTATTCTTCTGAGAGTTTTTCAAGGGTAAGATAGAGTTGCGGAGGAATAAAACCGCCGGGGCTACGGGTGCGCAACATAAATTGATAATCTTTCTCTTGCCCTTTTTTGCGATTATCTCGGTTATCCTGTTGATAAGAGCCATGAAATTTCAGGATTTGAATGCCGTCTTCACTGAAATAATTTGTATCCAATTTTAGTTCAGATGCGATCGGCTCTCGCAAGAAATCACTTTTTTCCTTCAAACCCTCAACTTTAGAAGGTTTTTTTTGCACAGTGGCACGATTACTCATTCTATTTTGACTAATTTAGTTCTGATACTTATTCCATTTTAATGCGATCGCCCTTCCATTGCAAAAATAAATGTAACGGATACCGAAAAAGTGTTTTGAAGAAAGAAAAAGTATCTTTTAGGCATCAACGTAATTTGGATCAGAAGCCCTAACTACCAAGGAAAACTCTTAATATCTATTTTTTCTAGGTGCGATCGCATCCTCCTATTCTCAAAACTCGATCGCACCTCTTGAACAAATCTTAGATTAGGCGGTTTCCTAGAAAGAATTTACCAATTTTCTTTATAATTGAGGAATCATACAAGTATATTTATTGTTAGAAATCACCTTATTTGACCTTTTTAGAGGGTAATTTCTTTCTCAGAAATAACCTTAAAATGGGGCGTTGCATCATTGCGGGATGATTTCAAAAAGTTTGCAAAAAAATATATCTTGTGTCTTCTAGCTTCCGCTTATGTTATACATTAATGCGTCATCCCATGAAGATGCAACGCCAAGATTTGAGTGTACCTCATAATGGTAGAAATTGCTATATATAGCTAACCTAAATGAGTTGTTCACATAATCTCACTTTTGTAACCTTATGCAATAGTCCTAATTATATTGTGTTTGAGTGTTTTATGGTTTTTGCACAATCGATTTAGGCTTACTATAGAAGATATAACTTTGTGCGATCGCTTTTTTGGTGATGTAGGGATATGAAGAGCGATCTCTTTTTTAAGGATTATGAGATTTTAGCTTAAAATGACTAAATAAAATGTTATTTAAGGATGGAAATTGGGAGTTTTTGCCGAATGAAGACTAATTTTGAAACTATGACAAAGACTGAATTAAGAGCTTATGTATTAGCACACAAGGAAGATGAGGAAGCATTACGAGTTTTAATGAGTCGTCGTAGTGGTGTTAAATATGACTTTGCCGACAATAAAGAACAAGTTAAAAATTTAATTCAACAAAAAATAGAAGGTAAATTATAGTGTTGTTTCTAATTGTTGAAAAGGTGCGATCGCATCTTTTCTTTTTTAATTATTTTATTTTTAACCAAGAAAATATATTATTCGGAGTGATTGGTAAATCAATATTTTCGATGATAGGTAATATCTCATCATGACGATAAATTTTGAGAGGTTTTTCTGGTTGAAATATCATAATCATTTTTTCTTGACTATCAATTAACCATCCTAATTGTGTGCCATTTTCTAAACAGAATAAGATATTATCAATTACTCTTGTTGGTGTTTGATTCGGTGATAAAATTTCAATAGTCCAAATAGGACTAAAAAAGATTGCATTATTTTCTAATTCTCCATCTTCATCAAGGGGGATTTTTTCTGTTTCTACTACTAATATATCTGGTACGATGGAGCGATCGTGCAAAGTACAACGTAATTCCGTAAAAGCCATGAATTTTTTTTGCTTTAAGACGGCAGATTCGATGAGACTCGCTAATTTTAGTTGAATACGACTATGATGGGTTTTAGGCATAGGTTTTCTGATTATCTGATTATCAATGTATTCGTAAGCGGGGGATTCATCAATATAATCCTGTTGTAAAAATTCTTCTAGGGTTAATCCTTTCTTTTCAGTAGGTGCAATTATCATAAATTTTACTGAATAATGATTTCTGTTATTTTCTCTATTACTCTAACTCATCAGAATCGAGATTTTGCTGATTATATAAGTCTTCTAGTTTTTGATTAGTCACTTTACGGGAAACTCGCCGATATTTCTTGCTTTCTAGCTTTGGTTCGGTGTATTTCTTCCCGTTGGCTTTAAATTTCGTTTTTACGGTGGATTCCTCGTCTTTTTTATGGGCAATGGCTTCTTGAAATGCGATCGTTCCTATTTCAAATTCCGTTGATTTCACCAAGACGCGATCGCCATATTATCCAGTCTTTTCCCTTTGTTTAATTTTTAATTCAGATCAGACGTATTTCTTATAAATTCTCTAAAGATAGGGGATAGTTTAAATAAATTTTGCTCCTTAATTTTAAAAACTAGATTTCTCTGTTGTAGGGATTGCAAACCATTGGCAAAATCAGTTAAAGATAAATCTAAATTTTCTCTTAAATCTTTCCTTTTTGCTAATTCTGGTAAATGGCATAATTTCAAAATAATTTTTTGTTCAACTTCCGATAATCTTTTAAAAAGTTTTTCACAATTAGAGCTAATTAACTGGGGAATAATTACTTCTTTTTCTGCCAAAAATTCCTTAATATTTCCATCAAAAACGTTGTCAATTAAACTAACAATATTTTCTAAATAAAAAGGATTTCCTTCATAAACAGTTATCAACTCTAACAATTGTTTATCTTCTGCTTCTAAACCCCATTTTTTGAAAATTTCAACTTCGGTTAACCCTAACAAATTTAAACACTTTCCCCGTGGATTTTCCATGGCTAAGTATTTTTCTTGACTAATAACAATTACTTTACTTTTTCCCTCAATTTCTGCTATATTTTGCCAAAAATTGATAAATTCTTGATATTCTGGCTTTAATTCTCCAGCAAACTTTTGAGGGGTAAAAATTTCTTCAAGATTATCTAAAATAATTAGACAACTTTTTTGGGTTAATAATTTGATTAACTGACTTAAACTATTATTTTTTAGATTATGATAATTAATTTTAAACTCTATTAAAATGTCAATAAAAAGGGAATTGAGAGAGGGAAATAGTTGTAAATTTTTCCAGATAATAATATCAAAAGACTGAGTATTAATATCTAAAAAATGCCGAACTAATGCACTCTTACCAATGCCAAAAATTCCTGAAATGCAAATAAGATTAATATTCTGATTTTCTAACCATTGAGATAATATTAAAAGCTCATTCTTTCGTCCATAAAAATTAATTATTTTCGGGGCTTGTTGTAAGTTACAATAGAGAATTTGTTGCTGATTATTTTCGTCTTTTGGATTATCAACGGATTGATAAGGATAGGAACAAAATTTTAAGTTATAACTACTTTGTATCGTATTAATATGAATAAATTTTAATGGTGCTAAATCGAGTCTTTCAAAGGTCGATCGCAAATTAGATTTATGAATTTCCTCTCCTAATTGTTGAGATAAAATGTGCCATAATTTATACCCTACATCTCTTACATAACTTTCGCTGTGATTAGATCTCTCAGCAATATTTTCGTAAGTATGCCCTTGCCAAACTCCTTTAATAACAATTTCTTGTATATCGTCTAAGTGCTTTCCCGTCTGTGAGAAAACCAAGGAATCGACTATGGGGATAATTTCTTGAGCATTCATGGGGCATAGTTATAAAATTCCATTGATTACAATTTTAATTTAATTTTGGAGAAGGTATAACTAATTGTTTACGATTTTTTACGATATAAACTTTAGATTTTCTTAAGGAAATACACGATAAAATCAGGCATTTCAGTATGGTAAGCATTTTCATTTGCGAAGATACTTAAGGTATTCGAAGATCTCAATATTTATTGTTGTCACCTTCCTTTCTATATTTTTTCTTGGGAGTAATACCATGAGTACCAATCTTTTGTTCTCCGCAATAAACACTGATAACCTTTTTTTAAACGACGTTGTCGGAACTGATTATATAGAAATCTTAGAACAGATTAAGGTATTAGCAAGAGAATATGTAAATCAATTCGCTCAAAGTACTGATTTTGCCGAAAAAATGGCGATCGCCTTTGGGGATAATATTAATTTCTCATCGTTACAGGAGAAATGGAAACAAGGTGAGATAATCTTTCCAACTATAGAGGTGCGATCACAATCCGAATTAGGTAATGCTTGGGGGGCTTTTGCCCAAAGTACAGGCAAAATTTATCTAGCAGAAGAATTATTGTCTTACGAACCTTTTGACAAGGTTTTAGAGGTTTTATTAGAAGAATATGGACATTATATAGAAAGTCAAATTAATACTACTGATACTCAGGGAGACGAAGGAGCAATTTTCTCAAAATTAGTGTTAGGGGAAAACATCCTAGAGAAAGAATTAGAGTTTTTACAAAACAAAAATGATCAAGTTCCCATTATTTTAGATGGTACAACTGTTGAGATAGAGCAACAAGGAAGCGAATTAAATCCTTATAATTTTCAAATTATCGCCAAAGGAAGCGACATAGAAAAAGGAGTTTCAATCAACGATAGAGGAAAAGTTGCTTTTGTTCAAGGTGGTGATTTATTTGTTAGTGATGGTTCTAATTCACCAGTTAATTTTACTGATCAATCTAGTGGTACAATCCAACCTGGAATTCAAATAAATAACCAAGATCAAGTAATCGCAACAACAAAATTTTTATTCGATACGGCGAATGTTTTTCTTTGGGATGCTACTGACTCAGATCAAAAAAATATTGGTGGTTTAATCGCCAAAAGTGGTATCCCCCGTAATTACGGAGACCCAACAGAATACTTTGAACTATTGCTAAGTTATCCTAGCGTTAATAATCTTGCCCATGCTCAAAATCAGTATCCTAGCCTGAGCGAAAAAACTGTTTTTTCAAGTTTATTAAAAAACGATTTTGGTAGTTTAGGTTCAGTATTATCAACACCAGTATTTGAGGACAATGCGGGTACAGCTATTTACAATACAATTCCTATTGATAATCCCATTTATCCCGTGATTGCAGATAATGGAGAAATAGTTGTTAGATTGGGAAACCGTGATCGAACTAATGATAACGGTCCAATGTCTCCTATTGTTGTATATAAACCAGACTTGAAATCTAATTCCAGAGTTAGTATTGCAGGAGTATTTAATGGTTTTCAGGCACTAGGTCAAAAACCGGGGATTAGTGATGATGGTCAAATAGTAGTTTTCTATGGTGATTTAGCCGCCGCAGATTTAGTCGATGAGACACCTCCAATGAATGAAAAAGAGCAATTAGATTTGCTCAACACCACACAAGGCAATCTTTGGTATAAAAATGGCGGAAAATTAAGATTAGATGAACTAGAACCGGGAGCGGGTATATTCGCTAGTATTGCGGTTAAAGATGCGTTTTGGGATAAAAATAATAACCAAATTTTTGATACAGGAGATGAAGATATTAGCAGAGTTTTAGTCAAAATAGCTGATCTGTATGACGGTTTTAACTATTTTGAGAATAATGGTGCTGTGAGGGTTAATTCTACCCATAGAGGAGAGGATTTTATCGATACAAATAGCAACGGTATTTGGGATTTTGGTGAATCTTATACTGACAGCAATAAAAATGGCGTATATGATATAAGCAAACAAGCGGTTCAGATCATTTATCTGGCGGACAATCGCAATAATGACAAGGGCATTTATGAAAGTAGTCTTCATTTTGTCCCACAGAATGTTGGTCGGTTTGATCCCGATCGCCCTAGTGGCTTTTTGGTGAGCGAACCTTCCTATATAATTGGCAAAGATACCGTACTTCCTCAATGGGGGGGAGTAACAACTCCCACTTTAGGTAACTCCATTAAAGATGTAGATATTCACGACTCTATTAATCAAAGAGGAGATATAGTTTTTTGGGCTGAAAATTACCTTGAAGAAACAGCGGTTATTCGTGCTAGTCAGCAATCTGTTAAATTCGATCAGGCGCTTTATAAAGTTAAAGAGAATCACACTCAAGCCACTATCACATTAACTAGAGAAGGAGATTTACAAGAACCTTTATCTTTATTTGTTAATTTTGTTGATATTCTCGGAATTAATGAAGGGGGAGAGATCATTATCGACTTACTTGTTAATATTAGTTCTATCTTTCTCAGTCAATTAGGAAGTATTCCTCTTGCGATCGCAAATGAAGCCATTTCTAGTGCAAGTGCAGAAATGGAAGATTTCGAGGATGGATTTAGTGCGATTCCAGTATTTTTTGCCGCTAATCAATCAACCGCAGAAGTAGAAATAATAATCAAAGACGATAGTGAATATGAGGGAGATCAGGCTGTTGTTCTATCTCTAAGTCATAATAACTTCACAACTAATCCCCTCTTAGTGAATAATTTAGGCACTGATGCTTTGTTGGTTATTGAAGACGATGAATCCATTATTGATGCTCTAAAAGATATTGTACCGAGTGATAAAGAATCTTTAGTTGACACTCTTTTGGGAATGGTATTGTTCACTTTAAATGTTACTAAAGACGCTCTTAGAACTGAAGAAGGTCTTCCAAAAATAAAACCTTCCTTAAACTGGAAAGATACTCTTAAACAATTAATTCAGCTAGATGTCACAAAGGAAACATTCAAAGGGCTAAAATCTACTCTTGCTGAATCTATTATCATTCCTTTTTATGGTTCTATTCTCCAACACGGAATCATTTTTGCATTAGAAGATTACTACAAATACCAAAAAAAACTTGAGTCATTAAGTCCAACTTTTTTCAGTCCGCGCAGTGAAGCCTCTGGAGTATCATCGGAAGTTCAATCTTCTTCCGAATCTTTGGTTGAAGGTAACAATCTTACTCCCGTCAGTGTCAATGATTTAGGCTATATGATTGGTTTATCTACCTCTGACACTGATTCTTCGGGTATCTTGATCAAACCAGATGGTCAAATAGTCTATCTTCAAGATAATAACAACCAAACTATTATCCCCGTAGATATTAACAATTCACAACAAGTAGTAGGATATAGCAAGACAATAAACGACTTACCCTATGCTGTGATGTGGCAAGATAATGTTGTCACAAACTTAGTTACACCATTAGGAGAAGTGGCGAGTCAAGCAACTGCCATTAATGAATCAGGACAAATCATTATTAATTCTCAAAATGAGCAGGGGGCTTTAGATGCTTTTTTATGGTTGAATGGGGAACTAACCAAACTTAATCAAAACAATCAAAATAGTTATGCTGTTGACATTAATAATTTAGGTCAAGTAATCGGTTATTTAGAAACTTCTAACGGTGGTTTTGGTTTAGAGGGTTTTGTCTGGCAAAATGGCTCAATGACTAAATTAGGAAGTTTAGGCGGCAGTCTAACCATTCCTACAGCTATTAATGAACAAGGAAAGATCATTGGAATTGCCACTACAGCAGAAGGCGAATTTCAATCTTTTATCTGGGAAAATGGTCAAATTCAACCTATTGTATCCTTGGATAGCAATGGAAGTATCCCGATCGATATTAATGATTCTGGACAAGTTATCGGTATTTATGATCAGGTTTCTACTGTCAATAATGATGAAATAGAAAGTCGTGCGTTTCTTTGGGATAGTGGCAATATAACGGAATTAAGTACTTTAGGAGGCGAGACAACTCTACCTCTATCCATTAATAATTTAGGACAAATTATTGGTCTTTCCGATCTTGATGATAGCGTGTCAGCACCTTTTATTTGGCAACAAGGGGCTTTCTTGAACCTTGAAGATTTTATATCTATGAATGAAAACTCCGAGTTAGTTAACATTTTAGATATTAATGACTCTGGGCAAGTCATCGCCGTTTTTCAGGATCAAAATAATAATATAGATATTTCTCTAGCTACTATTCAAAATAATCAACTCGCACCTCAAATTTACATTAGTAACGTTTTTCTGAGAGAGGGAAATAATGATAATACTGAGTTTGTTTTTAGGGTGACTCTTTCTCAAGCCAGTGATTCTGTTATTACTGTGGATTACGCCACAGCCGATAATACTGCGATCGCATCTTCTGATTATATTTCCGTCAATGGTACTCTAACTTTTAATGCGGGGGAAATGGAAAAAACAATTACAGTGCAGGTTATCGGAGACACAGAGATAGAGCCTGATGAGACCTTTTTTGTTAATCTTAGTAATGCTAGTGGAGGTGCGATCGCCTCTAGTCAAGGTATGGGAACAATCATTAATGATGATCAGGATACTTCTGTTATCGTTGTCAATTCTACCAGTGATTTGGGAGATGCTGATCCCTTTGATAATACACCAGATGTTGACCTAACTACCCCGGGTTTACAAACTACTTTAAGAGCTGCGATCGAATTTGCCAATCAAAATTCTGGTTTAAATCGTATTTTCTTTGATATTCCCACTACTGATCCGGGTTATGATCCAACAACAGGAACATTCACCATTAAACCCAATTCAGCTTTACCGACAATCACCGATGCCATAATTATTGATGGTACTAGCCAAAGCGGTTTTACAAATAAACCAATTATTGAACTAAATGGCGAAAATGCAGATTCTAACTTATTTGATTTACAAAGAGTTAGCGGATTAACTTTAAGAACAGGAGATAGTACAATCAAGGGTTTAGTGATTAACCGTTTCAGAAGTGGTAACGGTATCTCTATCCTCGATGGTAATAATAATATTATCGAAGGAAACTTTATTGGTACAGATATTACAGGTACAGATATAGGAGATACTAGCGATAGTTCGGGGGATCTTTACGATGATCCTGCTAATTATGACTTATCCCGATTTATAGGTAATGGCTTAACGGGGGGAGATTATGATAGTTATGATGGCTTGTCTGGTATTTTCATTAGTTCTACTTCTACGGGCAACATTATCGGCGGTACAACGGGAGCTAGTCGCAATGTTATTTCAGGTAATGGAGTAGGAATTACTATTGAGGGAAATAATAATAATGTTAGGGGGAATTATATTGGTACTGATGTTACTGGCACTGTAGCATTAGGCAACATTGCTACTTTTATCGGGGACTTTTTTAACGATGACTGGGTTGGTAAAGGTATTGGTATTACGGTATTTGGTTCGGAGAATATTATTGGTGGCACAACCCCTGAAGCCAGAAATATTGTCTCAGGCAATAAAACCACCAGTAATTTTGGTGATGGCACAGGAATCGTTTTAGCAGCGACTTATTCAGGAACTTATAAAACCCCCGATCGCAATCTTATTCAAGGTAACTATATTGGTACTGATGTTACAGGTACTTTAGATTTAGGTAATAGTTGGTATGGTATCAGAGTTTCAGGTAATGAAAATATTATTGGTGGAGAAGAAGCAACAGCAGGTAATTTAATTTCTGGGAATAATTTTATTGGTGTTTCTTTAGAACAATTTGCTAGAGATAATCGGATTGGTAATAATTTGATCGGTACTACCGTTAATGGTCTTAATTCTCTGAGTAATGGTAGTAATGGTATTAGTGTTTATCATGGGGAAAATAACATTATTAGTCAAAATACCGTTGCTTTTAATGGTAGCAATCAGGAATTAAATACCCTTTCTGGATCAGATGCGGGAATTAGTATTGGCGGAGGAGGTGCTAATAATCAAGTTAGCGATAACCAAGTTTTTTCTAATACTGGTGATGGTTTATGGATTAATGACTATCATACCCTTGTATCAGCAAACCAAATTTTTGCGAATGGAAATAATGGTGTAGTTATCGATGGATTAGTTCTTTTAGACGGCAGTTATTACGATACTAATAGTGTGAGTGTTATTTCCAATGTAATTTATGATAATGCTCAATGGGGGATTGATTTAGGTAATGATGGCGTTACCCCTAATGATTCGGGTGATATTGACACCGGTTCAAATAATTTACAAAATTACCCCAATTTAACTTCTGTCACCAGTGGCAAAACTACCACCAACATTGAAGGAAACCTTTCCACTGATAAAGCAAATACTAATTTTTATCTGCAATTTTTTGCTAATACTAAAGCTGATGATTCTGGTTTCGGTGAGGGAGAAACCCTGATTGGTTCCATCAATGTCCTTAGTGATAATAATGGATTGATTAATTTTGTCGCTACTCTCCCTATCTCCTTAAGTCAAGATAATTTAATCACCGCAACAGCCACCGCAACTAACCGTAACGGTAATTATACAGATACTTCGGAATTTTCCCAAGCTATACCAATTACCGTAGCCACAGATACTGAATTATCCATTAATGATGTCTCTAAATTAGAGGGAAATAGCGGTGCGACGGAGTTTACTTTCACTGTTTCTCTTTCTCAAAGTAGCACTCAAACTGTGACGGTTAGTGTGGAAAGTGCTGATAGTACAGCAACTTTATTCGACAATGACTATCAAAAACTAAACCCGACATTGCTAACTTTTACTCCCGGAGAAGTTAGTAAAACTGTTACTGTCTTAGTAAATGGTGATACTAAACCAGAAAGCGATGAATATTTCTTTGTCCGTCTGAAAAATGCCGTTAATGCTACCATTACCGATAGTCAAGGAGTTGGTACAATTAAAACCGATGAACCTTTACCTACAGTTATTGTCGTTAATTCCACTGGAGATCAAGCAGACGCTAATCCCTTTGATGGTTTACCTGATGTTGATTTAGTTACCCCCGGTTTACAAACGACTTTAAGAGCTGCGATCGAATTTGCCAATAGTATTCCCAGTATTAATACCATTACTTTTGATCTTCCTGAGTCTGATACTTATACCATTTCTCCTAATACTCCTTTACCTGAAATTTATGACCCCATTATCATAGATGGTACAACTCAGGCTGGTTTTTCTGGCATACCCTTAATTAAGATAGACGGTAGTAACATTCAAACAAGTGCCAACGGATTATTAATCACTGCTGGTTATAGCACTGTCAAAGGCTTAGAAATTAGTAATTTTAATACCAGTTTCGGCTATGAGAATACAGGAACTATTCACTTAAAAGATAGTGGCAATAATATAATTCAGGGTAATTATTTTACTAACAATAATTCTGACACATACGGGGGGAGTCTTCTGATTAATAATAGTGCCAATAATCTTATTGGTGGAGTTAATCCAGAACAAAAGAACATTTTTTATCAAAATCTTGGCGGCAGTCATATTCTTGTGTCTGGTATTAATGCTAGGGGTAATCAAATCCAAGGAAATTATATCGGAGTTGATGCTTCTGGAACTCGCATTTCCGATAATGAGATAAATACTGCCTACGGCTATCCTTCAATATATGGTATTAAAATCACTGATAATGCTTCTGGTAATATTATTGGTGGTTCTCAAACAGGTTCTACTAATGTTATTTCAGGTAATGAAGCAGGTATTGGTTTAATCGGACCTGATGGAGGCAGAGGAGGAGCAAATCAAAGTATTATTCAGAATAATTATATTGGTACAGATAAAACAGGACAAGTTGCTCTGGGAAATTCCACAGGTATCCAATTATATTCTGCACCTAATAATTTTATTGGTGGTACTGCCGTTAATACTAGCAACATCATTTCTGGTAATAATCGAGGAATTGAAATTACTGGTAATAATGCCATTAATAATTTAATTCAAGGTAATTTAATCGGAGTCGCTCAAGATGCAAAAACTCCCCTTGGTAATGCTTGGGAAGGTGTATCTATCAGTGGTGGTATTGATTCTAGCATCGAGCAAAATAATTTGATTGGCGGTGCTGCTCCTAATGCAGGTAATATCATTGCCTATAATGGCTCTGATTATTCTGGGCATCCCGGAGATGATGGTGCGGGGATTAGAGTTGGCGCGATCGGTAATTCAATTATTGGTAATGTCCTTTACTCCAATTTGGGTACTGGTATAGAAGTTAACTTATTTGGTCAAAAAACGAGAATTTCTGCCAATAGTATTTATAACAATACAAAATTAGGTATCGATTTGGGTGATGTGAATGGAAATGAGGGAGTTACTCCTAATGATCTAGGTGATACTGATACAGGTCCTAATAATTTACAAAATTACCCAATTATTACTTCTATCACCGAAAATAGTGACAATACAAGTAATATTAGTGGCATACTTTCTAGTCAAGGTGCTAACGACTATATTCTTGAGTTTTTTAGCAGTTCGGAAGCCGATTCTTCTGGTTATGGAGAAGGTGAAACTTTCCTCGGAAGTACCAATGTGAGAACTGATTTAGCAGGAAATGCTACTTTCACCCTTACTGTTCCTATTTTAAGGGGGGGTAGTCAAGTTATTACGGCTACGGCTACTGATTCTCAAGGTAATACTGCTGAATTTTCGGCTGCCTTTCCTTTCAATAGCAGTTTGACTATCAATAATCCTCCTACGGCAGTAAATTTAGTCAACAGTGTAACAGAATTAGCTAAAAATACCGATATTGGTAATGGAATCAAAGTTGCTGATATTACTATCACTGATGATGGTTTAGGTACAAATAATTTATCTTTAACGAGTACAGATGCAGGTAGTTTTACTATTCGTGGATTGGAATTGTTTTACACAGATTCTAGTCCAGATTTTGAAACTAAAACTCAATATCAAGTAACAGTTAATGTGGATGATACCACTGTGGGTAATACCCCCGATGCGAGTGTGAATTTTACCTTAGCAATTACCGATGTGGATGAGACACCACAAAATCAAGCACCAAGCGCGATCGAACTCAATAATACTGTCACAGAATTAGCCGAAAACAGTGCTATTGGTGATGGAATTAAAGTGAGAGATATTGCGGTAACAGATGATGGTTTAGGTACTAATACCCTTTCCTTAACGGGTGATGATTCAGCTAGTTTCGAGATTCGTGGTACAGAGTTATTCTATATTGGTGCAAGTCCAGATTTTGAAACCAAAAATCAATATCAAGTCACTGTTAATGTAGATGATC
>CAYPDC010000097.1:0-1211 GCA_964409355.1 uncultured Cyanobacterium sp. | reverse complement strand
AGTCCAGATTTTGAAACCAAAAATCAATATCAAGTCACTGTTAATGTAGATGATCCTAGTATTGGTACTAATCCAGATGTTAAGACTGATTTTACTCTTAATATTAAGGATGTAGAACCCGAAGATCCAAATAGTATTGTTCTTGATGATCCTTTATTCCGTTTCCAAAACAGCGATCGCCCCGGTACATACTTATTTGCGGGAAGGGAAGAAAGAACCAGTATCATTAATAATTATTCTCCTCCTTTTGTCGAAGAAGGCTTCGCATTTAATGTCTCTTATGAGGAACAAAAAGAAGGCTTAGTGCGTTTTAACCGTTTTCAAAATAAAAATGTGGCAGGTACTTATTTATTCGCATCGGAGGGGGAAAGTGTCAACATTCGCAAAGACTTTTCTGATATTTTCCTTGAAGAAGGGATTGCTTTTTACGCCTTCGGAGCGGAAGATAGTAAAGGAGTAGATTATTACCGCTTCCACAATACTCAACAACCCGGTACTTATATATTTGTTGGGGAAGAAGAAAAAAATTCCATCCTCGCTAATTTTCCCCAGTTCAAACTCGAAGGAGTAGCATTCGAGGTAGGTGCATAATTTGTGATAAATCTTCACATAAAATAGTCATTATTTATCCTACTACTATAAAATAGTTACAAGAGGATTCAGCATTTAGTGGCGCTGTAAATTAATTCTATGGAAGGAGCGATCGCATCCAGATATAAAATCATTAGAAACCTCGGCAGTGGTGGTTTTGGGGAGACATTTCTCGCTCAAGATTTACAAATGCCTTCTGGGAGACAAGTAGTCATCAAAAAATTAAAACCGACTAATCATAACAATATTTCCCTTGAATTTATCGAGAAATTATTTGAGAAAGAAGCGAAGGTATTAGAAGAATTAGGGCAAAATTGCTTACAAATTCCCACTTTATACGCTTATTTTCGAGAAGATGAAGATTTTTACCTAGTTCAAGAATATATTGAAGGAAAAAGTTTAGCAGAATTAGGGATAATCAATCCCAATCAATGCGAATCAATTTTATCATCCCTGCTCAATACCCTTAAATACGTTCTTGACACTCCCACCGACAAATCAAAGATTATGTCGGGGGATTCTTACCTCACAGACACTTAACTAGACTAACCAAATCTTGATTAATCCCCGTCAGTACGTCTCCGTAAGCAATTTGATTCACGGTATGCCCTACCGCACTT
>CAYPDC010000096.1:0-15895 GCA_964409355.1 uncultured Cyanobacterium sp. | reverse complement strand
CAACCCGAAACCTGAAACCTACCTAAATCAACAATTCTTATATCGAACTGAGGTTCAGGATTCTTCACATTCCTTCAGAATGGGAATTGGAGATTTAAAAATGTCGTAACTAATCTGGCGGTTGCTATAAGAAAACTCTAAATTACTCATTAGACATCTCCAGAAATCGGGCTAGAAGTTGAGAGAATGATTATTTTCTTCATGGCGATGGATAACTTCCGTTTGAGGAATACCTGTTCTAATTCCTGCTAAGTCAAACGCTTCTTTCACACGCCAACGATACTCCCTACCGACATCCCATTGCTGTATTGGTTTTGTTTTGATGAGCAGACGAATCATAATCCCTTCGTGGTTAATCTTGTCAATCCCCAAGATTTCGGCTGAAGTGAGCATTTTTTCCGCCCAAAAAGAATCTTTATACATCTGATCGGCTACGTTTTGTAAAATGTCAATGGTTTTGCGGATGTCTGCATCCCAGTTAATTTCAACCGTAAAGTTAACTCTAGACCAATCTTTTGTCATGTTAATGACGGTAAAAATTTTACCATTGGTTATTACTTTCAAGTTGCCGTCTAAATCTCTTAAGGAAGTGGTGTAAAGATTCATGGTTTCCACAAACCCAGCTAATCCGTTAATTTCTACCACATCTCCCACGGCGTAGCGATCAGTTATTAAAATTAAAATACCATTAAGCATATCTTCTAACAAATTACGGGATAAAAAGGCAAATACCACCGCTAAGGCCCCCGCTCCTGCTAGTACACTAGGACTTAAACCCACTACAGAAAGAGAAGCAAAAACTGCGATCGCACCGAAAACAAAAGTAGTAGCCCCCCGTAGTGCAGGAGAGTAAGTATTAACTCTTAAATTCGGACGGTTAGATTCTGGTTCAAGTTCTTGTTTTTCCTTTGCCCAAAGGTTTAAGGCATAATCAATCCAAAAATCGACAAATTTATCCGTTAAAATCATCAATATCCAAATTATCGGTAATAGTACCGCTTGAATCAGGAATAAGTTAAATAAAAAACGAGTTTGTCGATAAGTAAATGCGATCGAACCGATGGAAATAAGAATAATAGTAAACTGACTGAGAAATAAAAGACTGGAAATTAACTCGCTAATATTAATTTGTTGCCTAATAATATTTTGTTTTTTCAGCACCGCACTAGGGATCAATTTAGCGGAGAAAGAAATACCCTCCGCAATCATTTTTCTACCATTGTTGAAAATACTCTGAAAACCCTTATGTTTGTCATGATTATCATTAGCCTTTCCTGAAAAAGATCTTTCCAGAGGTTTAGCTTCAGGATCAACTAATAAAGTTTTATGAATATCCTTTAATTGCTGATGGAGATTACGATGCCATTTGTGAGTTAATGAGCCGAAAAATTTAGCAATCAGGGTAAAAATTAAAGTTATTGCAATAGTGACTAAGGTAATCTGAAACCTTAGAAAAGGCTGTTGTCGATCCATTTCCAACCCCCATAAAGCCTCACTTAATGCCTTAATTACCACTATGCGCCATTTTTGAGCCAACTCATCAACGGTTTGACTATTCGCCCTCGCATCCACCTGAGTAACAGTAATCAGAGTTTGTTGAGTCAAACCTAAATCTGGTTGTGCGGCAATAAAAATCACGGTTTGATTATTTTCATAACCAATATCCACCACAGGCGTAAGAGGATGTAGGGGTTTTCTTTTTGTCACCGATAACCAAAATCTTAAATCCTTTTTATCTAAATTGCCTACTTGCTGAGAGTTTTCCATTGACTCAAATATTTGCCGAAAAACATTTTGGATCGATCGCGCCCTTTGTTCCACTTCAAAAGCCACCTCTTGCAGAGTTCTTTCAATAGTTCGAGATGCTGCAACTGTAATTATATCCCGTCGCAAAGGAGAAAAGACATTAGTGGTAAGTCTAACGGTTCGATTACCATAAAAGAAAACATCGCTACATAATGCCCTACCACAAGCTCTAGCCTTATTCAAATCCCAAGCTGGAGTTTCTGGTAGCACTGTCTCGACACTATTAAAACTAGGGAGAAAAGGTAATTGTGCATAAGTTTGTGGACTAAAACCAACACAAAAAAGAAAAGTTAAAAGAATAATCAGAGAGTATTTGTAAAATTTTTTGACCATTTGTCTGCATCATTATTAAAGCAATTGTATTTTAACTTAAACTGATAAAATCGAACCTTGATTATTAAATGTAGGTTGGGTTGAGGCACGAAAACCCAACATTATCACTATTCTATATTTTTATTAGAATGAGGGTGTTAGCTTACACTTCGTTAACCCGCCTACCATTTTTTGCAATACTAAAATTGGGAAAAAATTATGACTACCGTATTAAATCTCGACTCTATTACCTCTTTAAATCGAGAGCAATTTTATCAACTTTGTTTAAATAATCCCGACTTAAATTTAGAAAGAAATCCTCAAGGAGAATTGATTATTATGTCCTCCGTTGGTGCTGAAAGCGGAAAAAAAGAAGCTAATTTAATTACTGATATTACTATCTGGAATCGGCAAAAAAAATTAGGGGAAGTTTTTAGTTCATCGACTATTTTTAGTTTACCAAAAGGGGGAGAACGAAGCCCAGATGTAGCTTGGTTATCCTCAGAAAAATGGGAAAATTTAAGCAAAAAAAAAAGAGAAGAATTTCCCAGAATTTGCCCTGATTTTGTCATTGAATTAAGGTCAAAAAGTGATAGATTAAAACCATTACAAGAAAAAATGCAGGAGTATTTAAACTCAGGATTACAGCTAGGATGGTTAATTAATCCACAGGATAAAACCGTCGAAATTTATCGCCCTAATCAACCAGTAGAAGTTCTAAAAATGCCTGTTCATTTATCAGGAGAAAATGTTTTACCTGACTTAAATATTAACCTTGATTATTAAACTATAGCAGTGCTATTTGAGTTGTGAGATTATGATGAGGGTAGGTGTCAGGTATCAGGTGTAAGGTGTCAGGTTAAATACTCATAAATCAAAGTGTTTAGTCTAATCATTGGTTTTGAGAGATGTTTCTTCTCATGCTATTATTTCTCACATAAGATTTAGGATTGCTATAATTATAAAATAAAGGGAAAAAATCATGACCACAGTATTAAATCTCGACTCCATTACCTCTTTAAATAGAGAACAATTTTATCAACTTTGTTTAAATAATCCCGACTTAAATTTAGAAAGAAATCCTCAAGGAGAATTAATAATTATGTCCCCCGTTGGTGCTGAAAGTGGCGAAAAAGAAGCTAATTTAATTACAGATATTAGTAATTGGAATCGTCAAAAAAAATTAGGTAAAGTTTTTAGCTCATCGACTATTTTTAGTTTACCAAAAGGAGGAGATAGAAGCCCAGATGTGGCTTGGATTTCTTTAGAGAAATGGGAAAATTTAAGCCAAAGAGAAAGAGAAGGATTCCCCAGAATTTGCCCTGATTTTGTCATTGAATTAAGGTCAAAAAGTGATAGATTAAAACCCTTACAGGAAAAAATGCAGGAGTATTTAAACTCAGGATTACAGTTAGGATGGTTAATTAATCCACAGGATAAAACTGTAGAAATTTATCGCCCCAATCAACCAGTAGAGGTGGTAAAAATGCCCGTTAATTTATCAGGAGAAAATATTTTACCCGACTTAAATATTAACCTTGATTATTAAATGTGGGTTAGCTTAAAGTACGAAATCACACATTATTACTATATTTTTATTAGCGACTATTTTTTTGAAATACTCACATTGGGAAAAATAAATTATGACGACAGTATTAAATCTCGACTCTATCACTTCTTTGAATCGAGAGCAATTTTATCAACTTTGTTTAAATAATCCCGACTTAAATTTAGAAAGAAATCCTCAAGGAGAATTAATAATTATGTCCCCCGTTGGTGCTGAAAGTGGCGAAAAAGAAGCTAATTTAATTACAGATATTAGTAATTGGAATCGTCAAAAAAAATTAGGTAAAGTTTTTAGCTCATCGACTATTTTTAGTTTACCAAAAGGAGGAGATAGAAGCCCAGATGTGGCTTGGATTTCTTTAGAGAAATGGGAAAATTTAAGCCAAAGAGAAAGAGAAGGATTCCCCAGAATTTGCCCTGATTTTGTCATTGAATTAAGGTCAAAAAGTGATAGATTAAAACCCTTACAGGAAAAAATGCAGGAGTATTTAAACTCAGGATTACAGTTAGGATGGTTAATTAATCCACAGGATAAAACTGTAGAAATTTATCGCCCCAATCAACCAGTAGAGGTGGTAAAAATGCCCGTTAATTTATCAGGAGAAAATATTTTGCCCGACTTAAATATTAACCTTGATTATTAAATGTAGGTTGGGTTGAGGCACGAAAATCCAACATTACTGCTATAGTAAGCCTAAATGAATTTTGCAAATGCGATCGAGAGTTTTAGAGCATTTTTCAGCCCCTCTTTCCCTTGTCGTCTTCATCATTTTTTCTTATATCGAACTCAGGTACACTTCCTTAAGCCAACCGACTATTTTTTTGAAATACTAAAATTGGGAAAAATCATGACTACAATATTAAATCTTGACTCCATTACCTCTTTAAATAGAGAACAATTTTATCAACTTTGTTTAAATAATCCCGACTTAAATTTAGAAAGAAATCCTCAAGGAGAATTGATCATTATGCCTCCAGTTGGTGCTGAAAGTGGTAGAAAAGAATCCCACTTAAATTTTAAAATTAGTGCATGGAATGAAGAGAAAAAATTAGGAATTGTCTTTAGTTCATCGACTATTTTTAGTTTACCAAAAGGAGGAGATAGAAGCCCAGATGTGGCTTGGATTTCTTTAGAGAAATGGGAAAATTTAAGCCAAAGAGAAAGAGAAGGATTCCCCAGAATTTGCCCTGATTTTGTCATTGAATTAAGGTCAAAAAGTGATAGATTAAAACCCTTACAGGAAAAAATGCAGGAGTATTTAAACTCAGGATTACAGTTAGGATGGTTAATTAATCCACAGGATAAAACTGTAGAAATTTATCGCCCCAATCAACCAGTAGAGGTGGTAAAAATGCCCGTTAATTTATCAGGAGAAAATATTTTGCCCGACTTAAATATTAACCTTGATTATTAAATGTAGGTTGGGTTGAGGCACGAAAACCCAACATTATCCTCTTTAGTTCGGAGTTCCGAGTTAAACTTGATAGATGCTGATTTTATAGTGCGATCGCGCTCAGCCTATGCCAAAACACGATCGCATCCCTCTTTGTCTCCCTCTCTCTCTATCTCCCCCTCTTTTTTCTTTACCGAAAATGAAACAGCCTTACCTCAAGAGGCGGGGTAATTGAGTGCGATTTAACGTTTTTTCTCATGAATAATTCAGGTTAATGGGGTTATCATTAGAGGACTCATCTTCATTATTATAGTTAGAAGTTATGGATGGAGATTCCATCGTGGGAGAAGTATCAGTATTTTTCCCAATCTCGATCTCTGGGATACTATTTTGATCATCAGAATTGGATTGCAGTAAGCCTTTGAGTTGTGCCACTAAATTACCCAATTTTCCCTCGTCTAGCAAAGTATTAATTAAGGATAAGCCACTGGTAGAAAGCAATAATTTATTAATATCATTGCCGTTACCGTTAGCACTATTACCATTCATTCCCGGAAAAGCATAAATTCGAGCATCCCCTAAAACCCCCGGTTGCGGTGCTAGGGATTTGACAATGTCAGGTAATTGAGGCATGAGTAAAGGCATCATCTCTTTGAGTAAGTCGGCGGTGCGATTAGCATTACTGAGAGCATTTTCTGCTTGAATTACTGCCAATCTTCCTTCTGCTTCAGCGATAGCTTTATATTTTTGGGCATCCGCTAAAGTGCGTATGGATTCCGCTTCTAATTCTGCGGATTGACGGGCAATTTCCGCTTGACGACGACGACGGAAAACATCTATTTCTACTACGTTTTGATCGGTAATACATTTTTCTTGGGCTTCCCTTTCAGCGACAATTAAGGATAATCTTTTTTCTCTTTCTGCATTTTCTACCTCCCGGGCGGTTTTAACTCCTTCTTCTGCTTGCGCCCTTTCTGCTTCGGTGACAAATCTTTCTTTCTCTTTATGGGCGATCGCAATTGATGCCTGTTGTTGAGCGATTTGAGAATCTTGATCAGCTTCTGCGATCGCAATTTGGGCTCTTAAACGGGATGCTTCTACAGTTTGTTGACGTTCAATTTCAGCGACTTCGGCTTCTTGTGCCTGTAAAGTTTGAGCAACCCGTAATTGTTTATTCCGTTCCTCTAAAGAAATACTAGCTTCAATTTGACTTTGTTGCACTGCCAATTGTTTTTTGATTTCTTCTTCTTCGATGGCCTGTTGTTGTAGAATTTTATTCCGTTCAATTTTAGCTTGTTCTTGATCTTTTGCCTCCTGAACTTCTCTTTGTCTTTGGGCTTTTAAAAACTCAATTTCTTTCATTTGAGTTAATTTGGCTTCTTCTTTATTTTTATTGATAGTTAAAGATTGTTTTTCAGCCTCCAATTCTTGTTGTTGAATAGCCACTTGGGTATTTAATTCTATTTCTCTTTTTTCCCGTTGGGTTTCCAATTCTACATCTAATTTTTGCTTAATAGATTTTTGGATTGTTTCCGTGCGTAATCGCACCCCTTGAGCATCGAAATAGTTATTTTCATCATAAGTATCGCTTTCCTCAATTTCAGAAATAGCAATATTATTTAAAGTTAAACCAACCTTTCTTAAATCCTGTTGAATTAAGTTTAAAACTTCCTCTGCAAAACCCAATTTATCTGAGTCAATTTCAGCAATACTTTTCTTTTTTGCCGCTGCCCGAATGGCATCATCTGCCCGTTTTTCTAACGCATCTTTTATATCTTCTGGAGAAATTTTGCCCTGTTTAGATAACCGTTGTGCCGCCGTTAAAACCGCATCCTTATCCGCACTGATACAGACATAAAAAGTCACTCGCATATTAGCGCGTAAATAATCCCTCGTACGCACGGCTAAATTACCTTGTCTGACAACGTCGATCGAAATTTCTCTTAAAGGCACACGGGTTAATTGATGGATACCCGGAATCACGATACAACCACCATTTAAAATAACCTTTTTCTCCTTGGCAAAAATGCCACCATTGCGCACAAAAGCTTCGTTATTAGGGGTAACGACATAAACCCTTGTATAGCCCCAAATAGCCAACAATCCGAGGATAACTAAAACACCGATAACACCACCAAAAAAAGTAATATTTCCCACGTTGAATTGAGCCATTGTTGTAGGATAATTCGCCCTTGGGATTTCAACAATATTATTAGTTAAATTAGATTGAATTGGTTGATTTTTTTTCAAATCTAAATTAATATTATTTACTGGGATTTGTTGAATTAATTCTAACCAATATCTCATTTTTTTACTCCTATTTTAAAGTATTAAATAAATTATAATTTCTAATTTTTAATGCTTAATTGAACTAAACCATTTATCTTGATCAGAACTATCTTTAGCAATAGCTAAAAAACAATGTTGTCTTTTCTCGATAATTAGCACTTCTTGACCTTTTGCAGGTATAACTTGCGCCCATTCAGGTAAGCAAATTTCCACCGTTACCAGATTACTCGCAGAGTCTAAAACATCCGCTTGGGCGATTCTTCCCTCAATGATATAGGGAACTTTAGATGATGTAACTTCCCCACTACAACCAATGAGGCGATCGCTCTCTACATCTTCCCCGGCATTAGCGAAAATTTTACCAATAGGTACAGATAACACCCTACCTACCCACACACTAAAACAAAAAGATAAAAGGAAGATTAAGAAAGCAATAAAACCCGTAGGAATACCATTGAGAAAACCACCTACCACCACATTAAAAAACCATCCCGTTACTCCCCATGCAGAAAAGTCGATCGCCAGTAGAATCATGAGAGGACATTTGCCCAATCCAAACCAAGAAAGAAAAGACAAAATACTCCCCTCTACTCCTTCATCTAAATCCGCATCGACATTATTGTCCACATCCCCATCCACATCAGAGTCAAAATCTGCATCAGCGTCAAAATTCACATCAGCATCAAAATCCACATCACTATCTAAATCCTGATCTTCCCCTCCTCCAGAAATAATTACAAAGAGAAATAAAAGGACACCGATACCGAGAAAAATCCAGTAAGTTAAATTCGCAGGATCAAATAACATTGTTTTGAGGAAATAACAGTCAATGAAAAAACAAAAAGCTCATCAACTACTAGCTTAACTCTATATTCTGTATTGAGATAAAAATATCCACAATTTGTTAACTTTTACTGCAAACTATAAATTTTTTCTAAAGTTTTTTGTATCTAAAAATAAAAAGTAAATATAATTTGAGGTAAGAACCTATCAAAATCAAATTAGTTTAAAATCAAGCGAAGGATAATTATGAATTTAAAAATGTTCTCTTCCCTCGGATTAGGTGTTTTATTAAGCCTAGTCTCCTTCTCCTCAGTGAAGGCGCAAACCCAAGACACTCCGTCAGCATCTACTTCCGAAAATTCCTCGGAATTGATCATTAGTCAACTCAGAGGTCATAATACCCATATGGGTGAACCTCAGATAGAATGGGAGGAGTATTTACTCGGTCGGGTTGTGGGTAAAAGTGGTGGTATTATCTTTATTCTTTTAGAGGACGGTACTAGCTTTACTGCTTCGGGAAGTGTAGCTCCTAGTTCAAATGTATTAGTTGTCAAAAATGCTAATGGCAGATATTCCTTTGTACAAGCGTCAGAAGCTGAGTGGATTTCTATTCTCAAATCAAAATATGGCTATAAAAGGCTAGATGGTTCTTATGCAGCCTTAAATCAACGTACTGCTGCCCTTTGGAAAGAATTAGAAATGAGTTCTAGTCGTACTGTTTCTGTCCCCCCTCGTCAAAGTGCAACCGTACAAACTCAAACTAACATTCAACAAAGAGAAGTGGTTGAATATCAAGAAACCCCCAAACCCATCAGAGGCTTGTGGTAAAGAGAAATTAAGAATTGAGAATTAAGATTTTTCCTTGTTAGTTCGGGCTTCTATCCCGAATTCCGTCTCCGTCTGATAAAAATCATGATTTTTCTTGCATAATATCAGGAAACCTGCCCCTTGCTTATTTGCTACTCGTTAATTGATAATTAAATAAAATTTCTAATCAAAATCAAATCCTAATGAATCGATGAAATTCAGAAACCACAATAATCGTTTGCCACACAAAGTTTTTATCTCCCTGATGACCGTAGGCTTATTTTTGACAGGGGTTTCGAGTAGTCGTGCCGAGTCTTGGGGAGTCTCGGAAAAGCAATTATGGGAGATAAATCCCCCTGATTTACCCCCTTTGAGACATTCTAGGGCTTATCTTTTCACGGCGGATGAGGTTTTTAATTTAAAATTGGTTTTACGTTTAGGGAAAAAAGTTGTCGAAGTTTATGAGAAAGATAAAGTGATAGCTAGTTTTCCCGTTGCCGTTGGTAGAGAAGGTTGGGAAACTCCTCAAGGAGAATTTGAGATTATGCAAATGGTGAAAAATCCCTCTTGGCAAAATCCTTGGAGTGGAAAGGTGACTCCCCCAGGTCCGAATAATCCTTTAGGTGAACGTTGGATTGGGTTTTGGACTGATGGTAATAATTTTATCGGTTTTCATGGCACTCCGGGAGAACATTTAATTGGTCAAGCGGTGTCTCATGGTTGTGTAAGAATGAGAAATAAAGATATTAAGCAATTATTTGAATTAGTATCAATGGGTACACCTGTCACGGTAGTTCAGTGAGAAGTTTGACATCCCAGCTTATGATAGAAGGGTTTGCTTTTTCGTTATCATGGAGATCTTAATTTATTTAACTCAGACTTGCACTAATACATTAATATAACATTTCTACTTCCCGGTTGTCGCTCGAAGTCGAGATGCAATGCACTGCCTGTAAGCGAAAAACAGAGCTGTTTTTTTTGTAATGTGCAAGATCTCAGTTTAAGATTTTCCACAAAAGACGATCGCATCTTTTTGTTAACGCAATTCTAGCTCAAACTATTAGAAAATTTTATTTTTATCTTATGACAGCAACTTTAGAAGCACCTCCGACAAATCGCCGTTTAGTCTTTCCTTTTACCGCTATTGTCGGTCAGGAACAAATGAAACTCGCTTTATTACTTAATGTTATTGATCCCAAAATTGGTGGGGTGATGATTATGGGCGATCGCGGCACGGGAAAATCTACAACTATTCGTGCTTTAGCGGATTTATTGCCCGAAATTGAAATAGCAGAAAATGATCCCTATAATTCCTCTCCTACAGATTTTGAATTAATGGGGGATGAAATTAGAGAAAAAATCCAAAATGGACAACAAGTTGCGATCTCACGCAAAAAAGTACCCATGGTGGACTTACCTTTAGGGGCAACAGAAGATCGGGTATGTGGTACGATCGATATTGAAAAAGCCCTATCCGAAGGGGTAAAAGCCTTTGAGCCGGGTTTATTAGCGAAAGCAAACCGAGGTATTCTTTATGTAGATGAAGTTAACCTCCTAGATGATCACTTGGTGGATGTATTGCTCGACTCCGCCGCTAGTGGCTGGAACACTGTAGAAAGAGAAGGCATTTCTATTCGTCACCCTGCCCGTTTTGTGTTAGTAGGTTCAGGAAACCCCGAAGAAGGGGAATTGCGTCCTCAATTATTAGATCGTTTCGGGATGCACGCAGAAATCCGCACCGTCAAAGAGCCTGATTTAAGGGTACAAATTGTCGAACAAAGGGGAGAGTTCGATCGCAATCCTCAAGCATTTTTAGCTAAATATCAAGATCAACAAGAGGAGTTACAGAGAAAATTAGTGGATGCCCAAAATTTCTTACCTCAAGTTACCATTGATTACGATATTCGGGTAAAAATTTCGGAAATCTGTTCTGAATTGGATGTTGACGGTTTAAGGGGTGATATTGTTACTAACCGTGCCGCAAAGGCGATCGCCGCTTTTGAATCTCGTACAGAGGTGACAGTGGACGATATTCGTCGAGTGATGCCTTTATGTTTGCGTCACCGTCTCAGAAAAGATCCCCTTGAAACCATTGATTCTGGCTATAAAGTCGAAAAATCTATTAACCGTGTTTTCGGTTTAGACGTACAACAATAGACATCTCCAGAATATATTACCTGAGTTCGGAGTTAAAATTCTGGTGGGCAATGCCCACCCTAGATTGTTAATTTACTAATATATTATTTTTAAGTACATTCTCTGTCATAATTGCTAATTTTTCCAATTCAAGTTCTAACTCTCTCGCCTTTTTTTGATAAATATTTTTTCTTTTTAACGCTTCCCTTGCCAAGTCTTCTCGATTATTTTCTAAGGCTTTCATTGCCACTTTTTGCCAAGTATCAACTTCACTGATTACCTGACGATATTGAGGCTGAATTTGCTCCCAAACCGTTCTAATTTTACTTAAAGCATCTTCAACAAGATGTTGTGAATTATTAATATCACTGCCCTTAAAAGCATTTTTTAGAGGTTCAAATAAATTAAAAGTATCTAACTTATTAATCGTAGGAATAAAGTCTTTTACCTGTTGACTTTCACTAACTCCCGTTTTACACCAAGTCGCAAAATGTTCACAATTATTAAACAGTAAATTATACTTATTCTCTCCTAAACGACTAAAAGCTCTTTTCACAACAACTTCAGGAATAAAACAAAAACCTTGAGGATATTCCCGCACATAAACGGAATTACCCCGACTAAAAGTATCATAAGAAGTTTGTTCGATAATTTCCGAGGGTTTGCGATAATGAATCACGCTACCATCACCAACATCGATACCATGATGTTGATAAACTCCTTCTAGGTTGTTGAAATTGCGCCAGACGTAAATTTGATTTCCAAATGCCATGAAATTCTAATCTTATTAGTTTTCACCATAATTAATATTAAAGCAAATTGCCCTTGCTTAAACCCCTTTGCACCTTTACGCCTTTGCGTGAGACAAACAAAATTGATAAAAAGGCACAAGCCACCCCTCCCCTGACCGCTACGGGTCAAGAAAAGGGTGGCTATTTGCTATATATTAATTATAACAAAAAATCTTCTATTTTGTCAAGAGTTTTTTTATTTTTTTCTATTGTTATTTAGGTGGTAAGAAGGAAAATATCAATAAAAGAGTTAACGACTTGATGAGAAGATTTATCATGAGCTTGATACTGTTCAAACTGTTGCTTATCTCGCAAAACTAAAACAGTTTTAAATCCCACATGATTAGCACTATTAACCTCTGCTTCAACATCAGAAAGAAAGATGATTTCTTCGGGAGAATAGTTGATAGATTGAGAAATATTGACATAAGATTGAGTTTCTTTTTTATTGCCGATATTTGTATCAAAGAAACCAGAGAATAAATAAAGCAAATCGCCATAGTTAGTATGACGAAAAAACAGCTTTTGAGCGTGGATTGAGCCTGAAGAATAGATATAAATAGGGATATTTTGACTATGCCAGAAGGTTAATTTTTCGTAAGCATCTTCATAGACATGGGAACAAAAATCGCCGTTTTTATAGCCCATTTCCCAGATAATTCCTTGTAAGTCTTTTAAAGGGGTAAGTTTGCGATCGCACCTAATCCAATCTTGTAAAATAGAGGTAATTTGAGAGGGAGTATAATCAGTTAGATTCTCTAAAGTCGCCACAGATTGAACCGCATTTTGGACGGGGATATCTGGCCAATGTTGAGATAAAAAATCTCCCATCTTATTATAAGCATAAGGAAACAAAACATCATGAACAAAATTGATAGAACTGGTAGTGCCTTCTATATCTGTCAAAATAGCTCTGATCATATTCGATTTCAATTAAATTTTTTTCTTAATTTCAAACTAACAGTTTTAATGTAAGCTAGTGCAAAATCAGCCTCATTTTTAAGTTAATTTGTCAATCAAATCCGTTATTAGCCAATAAATAAGCACTCAAAAAAGCTGATTCTACTTTCCCCGATAAACACCAATCTCCACAAATAGCTAACTTCTTCACCTCATCGAAATAATATCCTTGAAGATGATCATTCTTCGGTAAAGCATAACGCCAAAGATGGAGAGATTCGTACAATATTCCCGCCAAGTTCCATGATAAAATCTCCTTTGCTTCTTGTTTCATTATTTTTGCTATTAAGAGACGATCGCTCTCTATATTCATCTGCGCCCAATCAAAATTCGATTGAATTACTAAACTTAATTGTTTATCTCTCTCCGGCTTACTGCTATTTACTCCGATCCAACCCAAAACAGGATGTTCTAATTGTAGCCCATCAAAAACAAAATTCTGTTCCTCAGTTATCACCAACATTAAACTATAGCAAGGATACATCTCTATCAGTGCGATCGCATCTACCATAGAACTATGATCCTTAATCAAATGGGATGTTTGAACGGGAGGTGCAGTGACAATTACCCAATCATAACCACCATAACAGTTAGACTGCTCATCAGTCAAAATCCATTGCTCATCTTGCCTATTTAAAGAAACAATGGGAGTTTGTAAAAACAGATGAGCCTCTGAAGCCATTTGCCGACATAAATTGTTCATCCTTACTGTGGGCAAATAACGACATTTTTCCCCCATAATTCGGTTAAAACTCCCCTCAACCCAAGTAAAAAAACGCCCTTCCCATCTGGTAATTAGAGAATCATATTCTTGCAAAAATGCTTTGAATAAAGGATCTTTCACAGTAAAATATTGACAACCATGATCCAAATATCCCCATTCAGTGCGTCTGCTCGACATTCTGCCACCCACTCCACGCCCCTTATCAAAAACGTCCACAGAAAATCCCTTTTGAGACAATATTTTTGTAGCAGTCAATCCAGCCATCCCCGCACCAATAACAGCTATTTTTCCCATCATAAAAACTTGTATTGTCATAAAATTAGTTTCATCGCCTTCCAATTATATAAAGTATTGCAAAAAAATGATAATTTTTATAAAGAATTAGTGTTATAAGTCCTTATTTAATGGAATAATAAAAGTTAGGAAGACTTAAAACCAAAAGATAACAAAAAAATAAAAACATTAGTTAATAGAATCAAGTTGTCTTCTAGTTTGAGTTAGCAACCGTTCTCATAAAGTATCTAAAAGATGGGAGGAATAGGTTATGAATTTCATGAAAATGTTAGAGAATATGACTAAATATTTAACCGAAGGTTTTGCGAGAATTTTTAGTCCCCCGGAAGAAGCCCCTCCAGAAATTGGCGTACAACCTTTTGAGTGTGCCCCTTATCGGGAAAAAACTTCTGCATAGTGTCCAATGTCAATAACAATAAAAGTTACAGAGTGGGGTTGTGAAAACTTCACTTTTTTTTACTAATTGCGAAAGCTGTTTCTTCTTTCAACGAAGATGTAATGTCAACTAATAGCGAATACGAGGATCAATTAAAGCGTTAACAATATCAATCAAGATACTGGCAAACACCACAATAACCCCGAAAAAAACCATAATTCCTTGCACTGTCGGATAATCCCTTAAGGAAATTGCCTCATATAAACGATTTCCTAAACCGGGCCAAGAAAAAGTAACTTCTGTTAAAACTGCACCCCCTAGCAAGGAAGCAAATGTCAAACCCATCACAGTAATTAAGGGGATCAAGGCATTTTTAAAAGCGTGGGAAAAGAGGATTTTCCCCTCTTGAATACCTCTGCCTCTAGCCGCTTCCACATATTCCGCTTGTAATGTCTTTTTTAAATTCACCCTCACCATACGCTCAAAAATGCCACTGAGTAAAATACCGAGAGTAAAACAGGGTAAAACTAAATAGTAAATAGAGGTGCTAAACTGTTGCCAATGGAAAGAGATTAAACTGTCAATAGTATATAACCCTGTTAAGGTGTTAGGAGTATCTATACCAATAGGAAAACGAGTGCCGAGAGGAAACCATTTTAACTGCACCGCAAAAATTAATTGCATAATCATCCCCATCCAAAATAAGGGTAAAGAATAGGTGATAATGCCAAATAATCTTCCCCCCAAATCCCAAAAGGTATCAGGATGTAAAGACGAGATGATCCCTATAGTCATCCCAAGCGCGATCGCCACTAAAATAGCAAAAAAAGCCAACTCTACCGTAGCTGGGAAATATTCTTGTATAACTTGCCAAACACTTTGTCCTTGACTGGTTAAAGAAGTACCCAAATCAAAACTTAATACCTGTCCCAAATAGTTAATATACTGCAACCACAAAGGAGCATTTAACCCCAATTGTTCCCTCATAGCCTCTTTGACGCTTTCTGGAGCTCTACTACCTAATATGGCATCAGCAGGATCACCCGGTGTGGCCCTTAATAACAAAAAAACAATGGTAATAATTGTCCATAACATTAATGGAGCTAATAAAAGACGAGCAATAATATAATACTGTAAGGATAAAGAGCGAGACATAAATTCAAGAAAAGATTACAGTGGGATAATCATAATCTATTTTTGTTCATTTATCCCTAAATTTTTGATACTATCCCGTAAATTTTGCCACAATTCCTTAATTTTTTTGTATGCCTCTTGAGGTGAAATTTTGCCATTGGTTTCTAAATTACAAATATAGCTTACTTTTTGGGCAAATTCTTGTAAATTAGCATTAAATAATAAATTTTCAGGGGTAAAATTTCCTCGGTAGGAACTTTGTGGGAAAAGGAATTTTTCCTTATCTCGTTGGTTTTCATCCATGACAATATTTTTTTCTCTATTTTTGACTCAAACAAATGGAAATAATCATAAGACTTCTCCAAGAATCGGGCTACAAGCCCGAAATACGGTGCAAAAATCATAATTTACGGAGAAGTCTATAAAACAATAACTTTATTCATTCTATACTCAATCAACAAATAATGGATTGACACTCCCACCGACAAATCAAAGATTATGTCGGGGGATTCTTACCTCACAG
>CAYPDC010000095.1:13604-16180 GCA_964409355.1 uncultured Cyanobacterium sp. | reverse complement strand
ACAAAACAAAAAGCCACTCCTTCTTTTTGGGGTGGTTTTTTTCGTTACACATTTCTAAATCTGCCACCATATTCACCAAATTTAAACTTAATAGAAAAATTGTGGAAGTTAGTCAAGAAAAAATAAAAAATGTTTGTATGGCAAATATTTTGTCTGGTTTTCCCTCCTTGCTCACTTTCTGCCCCTTGTCCACATTCTAACACTATTCCCAATCGAAAAGAGGATCACTTTCTTCTTGCCAATCTCGCTTAAATTCCGTTCTTTTCTTCGTATTATTATTAATATTTCTTCTTTTTTTCTGTTTATTATTCTTACTAAAGAAAATAGGAATCAATGCACCTAAAATAAATCCTAATGCAATTACTATCGATAAGAATACGCCACTAGGAATAGAAATTGACTCAAAAATAAAAAACTTTAAACTAATAGTTTGTATATTTTGAATAGAAAATACAGCAATTAAAATTAACCAAAAACTAATAATGAAACTAATCACTAATTGTTTGCCTATATTCATTTTTTTCCCATTTTTCTTATTTTTTAAAGTTTTGACTAAATTTGGAATTAAAAATTCTCGATGTAAAGAAAATGCCTAAAGCCATGATAGGCATAATATATTATGCCCCTACAAATTTTTATTGAGTTATATAATTAGCTAAATTAATTTTTTCCCGATGGGCTTGAATAAGGGTTAAATTCTGTTTGCTAACTTGTTCTAGCATATAACAAACATGATCAGGAGTCAATAATGAGCCATCATTGACAGCACTACCTAGATATTTTATCTTAATAGTATTGATTTCTTGATCATCATTTTCCACTAAAGAAATATCATCAAGATTTGTCCTTAAATTAACAATTTTTTTCTTACCTTTCTTATCGCTTTTTGACATTAATATCTCTTGAGAATTTTTTACCTCCTCAATCCAATTTTGCCATTGAGATAAGTTATATTTATTATCACTAAAAAGGGTAATTAAATATTCGGCTTTATCTAATAATTGAGTTGCTTTAGGAGATTTAACGGGGATTTCTTCCACTGCTAAAATAGGCAATTCTGGGGGTAATTGGGCAATTAATTTCTGTTTAAATTCCTCTATATCCATCGGTGTGTGATTCTCAAAATCTACTATCTCCCCGTTACTCGTCATCCCTAATGATAAGGCAAGGGCGATCGCAATTTTTGGTCCGGGATGAAAACCACCTGTGTAGGATATAGGAATACCAGCCCTTCTCACGGCGCGATCGAACAATCGTACTAAATCCAAATGACTAACTAAAGCCATATCTCCTTGTTTCCCAAACCAAACCCGAATTTTTTGGGCTTTCTCTTGATTGGGTTGAAAATCCCCTAAATAGTCAGGGATAGGAGGAGGTGTTACTACAATATTATGACCAAAATCAGGGCTACAAACACCGCAACTACTACAACCATCAAAGGCACAATCAGGCACAGTGGCTTCCTGTAACGCCCTTTCTAAGTCTTCTTTGAGCCATTGTTTATCAATACCCGTATCCAAATGATCCCACGGTAAAGGTAAATTGTACAATCCATCCTGTGCAAAATGGGGGGATGGGAGGATGGAGGGATGAGAGGATGAGGTGGTTTCTCCGTCTGCCGTCTGCCGTCTGCCGTCTGCCTCCTCAAATACATTCCATTCGCCATTTTGCACTTTACGATATTTCCAACTCAACCCTGCTTCTTCAATGGCTTGATTCCATGCACCATAAGCCTTATCGATGCTTTCCCACCATGAATCCATACCAGCACCTAATTCCCAAGCACGACGTACCACAGGGGCAAGGGTGCGATCGCCCCTCCCCACAAAATCTTCAATGGCAGAAATGCGCACATCAGTATAATTGACTTTAACCCCACGCATTCCGTTAAATTCTTGTTTTAAAAGGATTTGTTTGCGGATAAATTTGGAAGTCGAAACGGAGTGCCATTGGAAGGGAGTATGAGGTTTAGGGGTAAAGTTAGAAATAGTAATGTTGAAATTGAGACGCTTACTGCTAAGATGACGGCATTCTTGACGCAACCATCTGACGGTTTCCGCTATCCCAATCACATCCGCATCGGTTTCTCCGGGTAAGCCAATCATGAAATAGAGTTTTACCTGATTCCAACCTTCCCTCACTGCGGTTTGAATACCCCTCAATAATTCTTCATTGGTTAAACCCTTGTTGATTATATCACGCATTCGCTGAGTACCAGCTTCGGGAGCAAATGTTAACCCCGTTTTACGAGTACCACCGATAATATTAGCAATATTTTCATCAAATCGATCGACTCTCTGACTAGGGAGAGATAAAGAGATATTTTCCTCATGAAGACGGTTTTTAATTTCGATGCCAACGGCAGGTAATGAGAGATAATCGGAGCAACTGAGAGATAATAGGCTAAATTCGTTAAATCCTGTCTGTTTCATGCCATCTACGATGCTATTTACCACCTTATCAGGCTCAACATCCCTTGCAGGGCGGGTTAACATTCCCGGTTGACAAAAACGACATCCTCTGGTGCAACCCCTTCTAATCTCGATGGTAAGGCGATCGTGAACTGTTTGCACATA
>CAYPDC010000095.1:0-13504 GCA_964409355.1 uncultured Cyanobacterium sp. | reverse complement strand
TGGTGCAACCCCTTCTAATCTCGATGGTAAGGCGATCGTGAACTGTTTGCACATAGGGAACTAAACCGATAGAATAAGCTGGGATAGGTGTGGCAACTCGTCTTAATACCCTCTCAGGCACATCATCACGATTAGGTTTAACACTGCCATCGGGTTGCATATCATAAAATTGAGGCACATATACCCCCGGTATCTGAGCTAAATCTAATAGTAACTCTGTTCTAGTTAAGCCGTCTCGTTTTCCTTCCTCAATAATCAAGCCAATTTCGGGTAATAATTCCTCTCCATCACCCAATGCCACGAAGTCGAAAAAGTCGGCATAAGGCTCAGGATTTGAGGTTGCAGTTTGTCCCCCTGCGAATATCAAGGGGTAATCGGTATCTTTTCTTTCTTGCCAAGTTAAAGGAACATGAGCTAAACTGAGCATTTCTAAGATATTTGTCGCCCCTAACTCATAACTCAAGCTAAATCCTAAAATATCAAATTCTTTAACGTCTCTTTTCGTTTCTAGGGCAAATAAGGGGATATTTCTTTCCCTCATTTTACTAGCTAAATCCGGTGCTGGTAAATAGGCTCGATCGCACATTTGCTGTGGTTGGGCGTTAATGATATTATAGAGTATGATATGCCCTAAATTGGACGCTCCCACCTCATAAACTTCGGGATAAGTCAACACCCATCTAACTTTGGCGGTGTCGAAGTCTTTATGTTTTGCCCCTAATTCGTTACCTAAATAACGGGCGGGTTTGAATATTTCTGGTGTAATTAGTGTATCAGTTGCGATCGACATTATAATTAAGTATATAAATCAGTTGTTCAATTAACAGCTTTTCTATTATTATAGTCTGTCTTAGAAAATAAAAGAGTAAAAAAAATAAAAGGTTTCATTAATTACTTAAACAAAAAATTAAATAATTTTTACTGACAAATATTAAGTATAAAAGCCATGAATAAAAAAAATAATAAACATGAAAACTATGAAATATTAAATTTAATTGGCTATGGTTTATCTAAATTCAATAATGATTTTGTTAAAGAATTTGGATTTACAACAAAAAACTCTTTTTATCAATATTGTGTTAATTTAGGTATTTGTGAAACTGTTGGTACTGTAAAAAATAGAATGGATTTATTTGATCATTTTTTTCCTAATAATGGGCGTAAAGGATGGTGGCAAAAAGGAGATGCTTATATTCATAGAAAAATTCATATAGATTCTCTTTTCGGAGATGCAGACGTTAAAACTTATGCAAATATTGTCAAAATTTATTTACAAGATAACTTTGATACAAACAATTTAGTAATTAAATCAAATCCTATCATAAAATCTAAATTTAAAAAGTTACAAACAACTGGTTTAGAAGCAGAATTATTTTTTCTTAATAATTTTAATAATTGTGATTTATTTATGGGAGGAGAAATAGAAGATGCAAGACTCTATGGCGATGGATATGACTTTCAAGTTAATGTCAAAGATGATTTTTTTTTGGTAGAAGTCAAAGGAGTTAGAGAAAGTAAAGGAAAATTTCGACTAACAGAAAATGAATATGAAAAAGCTAAAGAATATCAAAATCAATATATTTTAAGTGCTATTTTTAATCTTAATGACATACCTAAAATACATTTAATTGAAAATCCTATTAATAGTTTAGAGTTTAAAAAAATCGAAATAACACCAAAAACGCAAATTGAGTATCATCTCAAATCACCAATTTCGCTGAAAGCGGCTTAAAATAAGAGATGTAATAAAATTAACATTATCTTAGATAACAATGTTTATAGATTCAGAAACCTTGGAAAGACAACAAAAATATGAACAATGTTTAAAAATTATTGGTAGCTTATCCCATAATTTCTGTGAATCAGATATTGTTTATCTTAGTCATAGAATTGCAAAACAAATATTTAAAAATAGTTTTGGATTAAAAAGTCTAAATGACGAAAATTTAGTAATCGATGTAAAAAAAGAAAGTTTAGGGATAGCATTAAAAACTTTTCATTGTGGGAATAATAAAACTTTTCAAACAATAGATAAATTTTCTTATCAAAATTATTCATATCAAGATTTATCTCCTATCGATTTAATTATTAAAATATCTACATTAAGAAATGAAAAAATTAATTATACAAAAAATACTCATGGAGTCATAAAATTAATTTATCATTGTATTTTAAGAGATGTTGCTAAATTTAAAATTTTCGAGGAGTCTCTTGAAAAAATTGATATTGTTAATATTAGTCTCATTGAAAATAACAATAGTTGCATTATTTTTGAAGATGGAAAGCATCAATATTCATTTTTATAGCAATCCGTTATGAGTTGTGAGAATACTATCCCCCCTAACCCCCCTTAAATAAAGGGGGAATTTAGTTGAAATTTCTCATAAATGATTCCTGATTGCTATATTATCAAAAGGTTTGTTAAAAAAAAGATTTGTCACTGAATTAATATTAAATGAGATTGGTATAGAAATATTAGATTATCCTTTTGAATATTTTACAGATTTGCTATCTCAAAATTAATTGTTATTTTATATTAATGTCAAATACAAAAGAGAGTTTATTTACCTTTATATGGTAGAAATAAGACTGTATTTGAAAAAAATGGATTAAATCAATGGAATGCTGGAGGAAGAAAAAGAGATATGAATGAAGTTTATATCCCTATCCCTATTAAAATTCATCAACTATCACCTGACTTTTTTCCTGATAGAGATACTCCTTTTAATTTAAAATTACCATCAGGAGAAATTATGAGATCCAAAGTTTGTCAAGATAACAATAAAGCCTTGATGTCTTATTCTAATAAGGAATTAGGACAATGGATTTTAAGAAAAGTCCTAAAACTTAAAGAAGGAGAATTATTAACTTATAATAAATTACAAACTATTGGTCTTGACTCTGTAAGAATTGACAAAATAAATGACTTAGAATATGAAATAAATTTTGCTCAAATTAGTTCTTATGAAAAATTTATTCAAGAAATAGATAATTAAAATCAATTTAATTATAAATAAAAATCTAACTTTGGCGGTGTAGAAGTCTTTATGTTTTGCTCCTAATTCGTTGCCTAAATAACGATCTATCTTAAATATTTCTGGTGTAGTTAGTGTATCAGGTGCGATCGACATTATAATTAAGTATATAAATCACTTGTTAAATTAACAGTATTTTTATTGTAGCGTTTATCTGAATGATGAGCTACAATCTAGGATAGAAATTTTAGACCATATCAACATTAATGTAATGCGTCCTTATTCTTTGGATTTAAGACAAAAAATCGTCCACCCTCGTGAAAAGCAACAATTGTCCATTCGTCAATTAGCCAAAGTTTTTGGTGTGGCAAAAAGTTTTGTCCAAAAAATATTGGGATAAAGTCAGGGAAATAAAGGAAGAAAACTTAGTTTTTGTAGATGAATCGGGAAGTAATTTAGCAATGGTTCGCCTTTATGGTAGGGCAAAAAGAGGAGAAAGAGTCAGAGGAGAAAAACCCCAGAAAAGGGGTGGTCATGCTAAAGTTTTAATTAATATTCTCCTCTTGCAAAAACGAGATATTATCGGTATTGTTGATCCCAATTATCAAAATTACAGTAAATGCGATCGGCTCAACCAAAAATACAGATTTAAGAAGCAAAATTTTTGAACACCTTAAACAATTAAATTATTCTTTTTCAACCGTTATTCCCCCTTCCTCTATCATTGCTCAAGATGTTAAACTTTGCGAAGGAGTACAGATAATGGCGGGTGCAATAATTCAACCCAGTAGCAGAATAGGAGCTAATACAATAATTAATACAAAAACCTCGATCGATCATGATTGTTACATTGGGGATCATGTTCATATTGCACCCGAAGTAACTATTTCGGCTGGAGTTTGTGTGCATGATATGACTACCAGTTTGATGATCCACAACATAACCAAACTTACAAAAAATTTTAACGGCTTTTTCCCCCGAAATATTAGCTAAAATCCCCATTTAAACAACGACTTCCCCAATGAATGAGATTGTATCCTCTTTCAACTGCTCAATTTGGTGTTTCTCTTGGACATATAAATATCCTTGAATTGCATCTTTTATATTAGCGATCGCCTCATCCATTGTTTTTCCTTGACTCACACCACCGGGCAATCTAGGTACTTCAGCAACATACCCATTATATTCCACATCAAAGGTAAATATTACTTGAAACTTCATTTTATGTATGCTTTATTTTGATAAAGTCCAGTAGGTTTTATTATAAGGGATTTATTGGTGGCGAAGAATAAGTTATTTTAAGTTCCCAAACTCGATCGCACCGAACCTAATCCATGAAAATAATTTATAATAAGCTAACAAAATAATCGGAGGTAGTGGTAATGGTAGCCCAATTAATCAAAAACCCAACAAATTTATACGATACTGACTATAATCTTTGGATATTAGAAACCGTCAAAAAACTAGAAAATCGTGATTTTAACTCCATTGATTGGGACAATTTGATTGAGGAGGTATTAGACTTGAGTAAAAGGGATAAAAGAAAGCTAGAAAGTTTATTAATAAGATTAATTGAACACTTATTAATATTACAGTATTGGCAATCAGAAAAAGAGAGAAATAGAGGTCATTGGCAAAAGGAAATCATCAATTTTCGGAAACAGATCAAAAGATTATTAGAAGATAGTCCCAGTCTAAAAAATCATTTAAAAACTAGATTAGATAGATGTTATCAAGACGCTAGGGAAATTGCATCCCAACATTCCCTACTCTCTCTTGATACCTTTCCCGAAAAGCCGGACAGCTTTTGCTGTGCCTTCGGTAACGCACCTCTTGAACAAATCCTCGATGAAAACTGGCTTCCTTAAATCGTCACAAAATTTAACTAAAAGCTCGATCGCACCTCCTCAAAATCAGGGCATATTGAAAAAAAGATGACACTATTTTAATATTTTAAGACAAGACCAACTAAGGAGAAATGAATGATGGGTATTGTTAGGATGGGCTCACCAATAAAACTTATCGAAAATTTAGTAAGTCAATTTAATATCCATAATTTTATTGAAACTGGCACTTATCAAGGAAATACAGCCTTTTTAGCTTCACAAATTTTTAATCAAGTTATAACGATCGAATTTTCAGAAGAATTATATCAACAGGCAAAAAATATAGTAATTCCCATATTTGTGAGGCACACAAAAGAGGCTAAAACCATTGCTATTAAGGAATAGCTGTGCCTCACTATTTAGATAAACGCCATAGTTAATTATAGCAATTATTAGTTAAATAAAGTAAACCTCGATCGCCCTAAACCTAAATTCGATCGATTCTTCCGTAACTCCACAACTTTTGATAATAGTTACGACTTATTTGATCCAAATCATCCCTTAATTGATTAATAGCAATACCATCATTACCCATCTCTTTCCCTGAACTGTGAATATACTTGTTATCGCCTAAATACAAAGCCACATGATTAACTCGACTATCCCCAAAAAAGATTAAATCCCCTACCAGTAAATCAGCTAAATCAACCCTAGTAGTAAACTCCTCCTGTTGATAAGAGTCTCTTGGAAGCCACACACCAACACTAGCAAAAGCCGATTGTATTAAACCCGAACAATCGTAATTCGGTGCAACTGTACCACCCCAGAGGTAATAATTAGGAGTTTTCATCGCCTGATAGGTAAACTCAATCACTTGAGGAATTAAAAGCTCAATTTCTTCCCTTGTCATGGATACTGGTTGATAGGGTTCAGATACAGGTATTAACTCAGTAAAATCACTTATGGGTAAATAGGCAGAATACTGATCTTCCGCAGTACAAACTTTAACGGTGTTATTGACAATCTCAGGGGAGAGAATTTTGACATATCTTCCTTTTCCTGCTTGGGTTGCCAATTCTTTACACTCAGGTTGAGCATAGAGATTTAAATTATTTAAACAGATATATTCTCCTGTTTCCGAGGAGACTAATAAATCAGAAAGTTGAAATGTCATAGATACACCCATTAAATTAATTGATCTTTTCTTATTTCTACAAGAGAAGCAAAATCAGATAGCTTGTTTGACTCTAAATCGATGAGTAAATAATTAATTCCCCGATGGAGATGTAAACGAAATTGTTGATTAAGAGTTTCTGAATCAGTGTCAAAACCGTCTCGGTGACAACGATAAATTAAAGCTAATAGCAAAATTTCTGCTATTTCTCCCCCAAAAGTCAGCCAACTCATTTCCACGTTACTATCGGCGGGAATCGGGTAAGGTGCTGGAATGTTTTTTTCCGTTAATGAGCGACAAAATGCCCAACGACATAAGATATTCCATTGCTCTATTTTTGTAATCTTTTTTAGCTTATTCAATTGATCTCTTCCTTTCTTTGATAATTTAATTCTTTCTATGGGCGATCGCATCTTTTCAGTAATGGGTAACGAGTAGGGAGAGTTTTTTTAATTCTTCATTCTATCAGTCTCTGGGTTCAGATTCGATGGATTCTAAAGGGGAATTTTAGCCATACCAAATATACCCAATTTTTTCCGCCATTAATTTCCCTTGTTGATATATTTTTTCTGGATTTTCCTCCTCTAATAAAATCGTAACATGACCTAATTTTCTTCCCTCACGGGATTCAATTTTCCCATACCAATGCACATAACCGCCTAATTGTGCGATGGCATCTCTTTGAGGTAAATATTCACTGTGTGTTGATTCATAACCTAATAAATTAACCATCAACGCACCTGCACTTTTTAACTGGGTATTGCCCAAATTTTTCCCCGTAATTGCCCGTAATTGCATGGCAAATTGAGAAACTTCACAAGCATCGAGAGTGTAATGTCCTGAATTATGGGTACGAGGGGCAACTTCATTGATTAACACCTCCCCATTTTCTCTCAAAAATAACTCTACTCCCAACACTCCCACATAATCCAAACTGATTAATAACTGAGATGCGATCGCACCTATATGATCAATAATAGTCTGACTAACCAAAGCAGGAGCAATCACCCAACGACAAACCTGATTTTCTTGATAGGTTTCCACCACAGGATAAATGCGAATCTCCCCCGTAACGCTACGCGCTGCTATTACCGCCAATTCCCTCTCAAAAGGAATAAACTCCTCAATCAATAACGGCGTATCCTTAAACCTCTCCAACGCTGATTGTAATTCGAGGTGCGATCGGATAATTACCGTACCTTGTCCATCATAACCGTGACGACGAGCCTTTAACACTAACGGAAAAGAAAAACTATGAAAATCCGCCTCAGACTGATAAATAGAGAAACGAGGCACTGGCAAACCATGACATTGAAAAAAAGATCTTTGATCCAGTTTATCCAACAAAGGAGCAAGACTGGACAAACGAGGATAAAAACGCACCCCCTCACCAACTAAAGACTGCAACCCGTCTAAATCCACAAACTCATTTTCAAAAGTAATTACATCACAATATTTAGCCAATTCCGCCGTAGCCAAAACATCATCAAGCCTAGCAAAAATAGCCCTTTGAGCCAAACAAACCGCCGAATCATCCTCCCTCGGAGTTTGAATGTAAATATTTATATCTTCCTGTGGAGCTACCTGTGCCATCATCCATGCTAACTGCCCACCGCCAATTACACCCACATTTTTTGTCATGATCAATCTTTTTATTTTTACGCTACTATTTACCTATTCAATATTATTATCTCGAATTTCTGATCCACGATCAAATCAAAAGTCTCTCTTGTGTTGAATGTAATAATTTATTTCTTAAAACATAAGATAAAATAAATTTTAATCTAAATATATAAATATTAAGTTATCATGGGTCAAAAAAATAACAATCGTCAAGAATTAGACATTAATTTTATCAATACAATAATAGCCGCATTAGTGTTAACGATTTTAGTTTATGTTTTAGCACTACCCTTTCAAGAAACTTATGTAGGAATGCTGTTATTAAAAAGGGGATTTACACAATATTTAACTGTCTTTTCAGCTTTTTTAGTTATAACTATTACCGTTGATAAATACCTAAAAATTAACCTAGAAAAAAAAGTTTTCAAAAAACTAGGAATACCAGAAGGATTTTCCTTTGAAAATCATCAATCAGTCCAATTATTACACTTACAAGAAGACTTATCTCGCAATTCTACCATGATAACCAATCGCTTAAGAAGGGTAATCAACGCTTATATTAACTCAGGTAGTAGAAAAACCGTCACCGATTTTGCCCTTGATGACTCATCATTTTACCTTAGCGCTTCAGAATCGTCCTACGCAGTACCAAGAATTTTAGTCTGGGCGATTCCCCTATTGGGGTTTATTGGTACAGTATTAGGGATTAGTAGTGCTGTTAATGGTTTTACGAGTTTTCTGGAAAATACCGCCGAAATTGACCAAATAAAAGAAGGTATAGGCACTGTCACCAGTGGTTTAGCCGTTGCCTTTGACACCACTTTGTTAGCTTTACTATTATCCGTTGTCGTGATGATTCCCTTAGTATTAATTGAAAGAATGGAATCAAATTTACTCCTAGCCACAGATATTTATATTAATGATTATATTTTACCTCGTTTAAACGATAAATCAGAAACAGGAAAATCAGACTTAAATACAGAAGTTATTATTAATACTATTAATACTACCCTAGAGAAAAAATTACCCAAAAAAGAAGACTTAATTTCTCCCGCTCAAATGTATGCGCAAGAAGCGGCAAAAAATTTAGTAAATGAATTTGTCAATCAGTTCCAACAAATTTATAGTCAAGAACAAACATTAATTGATAGTCTTAAAGAAATTAATCAGGCAGTTTTACAAGATAGAAATAGCTTTTTACAAACCTTTGGACAACAAAATGACTTAAATCAATCGATTATTACTAATATCAAAGAATTAGTGGATTTAGCACAGAAAAATAATGAAGTCAATAGTCAAGGATTAACAGAAGCATCTCAAAGCATTAGTCAACAGTTAAATAAAATAGCGGTAAGTTTAGAGGAAAAAGTAACTTCTCTTGAGGCATCTAGTGCGAAAATAGCAGAATTAAAATCCCTCGAATCCAACTTAGGAAAAATTGTCGAAGTTTTGCATAATGTCGGTGAAATTGAGAAAACTTTGGTCAATATTCAAGATAAAATTACCGATATTAAACCAACTTTACAGGATTTAAGTAAACCCAGAGTTATTCGTTTAGTCGAACAAATCGAAGATAATAAATAATCAATAATTAATAATTAAAATCTCCTGACACCCGACTCCTCCTTTTTACTCATTACTCATTACTCAAAAATGTCTAGGATTAGAAAGTCTCACCAAAGAATAGAACTCGAATTATTCCCATTTTTATCGGTTTTAGCTTGTACCATTGGCAGTCTAATTTTACTAATTATTGTAGTTAGTACCCAAACGTTAGACTCCAATCCTGAAGTAACAATTATCGCTCAATCAGAAGATGGTGTTAATCAACAAAAACAACCCCGCTATATTGAATCTAAAGAGGATGGAATTATTATCTATCCTAATCGAGAATTTGTGCCAACCAATCAATTAGAAAACCCCAATTTTGGTTTAACGAAATTAATAAAAGAATTGGCAAATAATAGAGATAAAGAATATATTATCATTGCTATTAGACCAACAGGAATAGAGGTATTTGAAAAGGTAAGAAATTTATTGGAAAAAGAAGAAATTGACATTGGTTATGAACCCATTGAAGAAGGTTGGACTCTAAAAGTTAATTAAGAATTAGAAATTAATTAAGTATATTTTTTCTTTTAAAATTATCTCATCGTAGGGGTTGAACATTGTTCAACCCATTAACTCCCATTTATTAATTTAATCCCATTTATTAATTTCCTTACATTATGAGAAATAGAAGAACAAGAAAACAAAATCGGCCTAGTCAAAACCTAGATTCTTTTTTAGATATTTTGACAAATACAGTAGGTGTATTGATGTTTATTGGTTTATTTGTTAGTTTATTAGCAGTGGAAGCCGGTACGGTTATTCGTACGCCTTTACGCTCAGAAACGGATAAAATTCCTAATTTTTTTGAAGTAAGAAATAATCAAGTATTTTATGTTAGTGATCCAAACATTGATACGGAAATTAATCAAGTAATTGCTACTTTACCACGTTGTAATAATCCAAATATCCCCAGTAATATTCCTGATTATTTATATAGTTTTTATTTAAAACAAATTCAGGAATATCAGGCTTGTATAAATTCTAGGGATAGAAAATTAAAAAACTTTTATTATAGTAATGAAAACTATCAAGTAAGCATTAGTGATTATGGCTCAATTATTTATGAACCAATACCTTCTTCTGTAGGAGAAAATAGTAAAGAATTAATCAATCAAACATCTAATTATGTCTCTGTTTTAAAACAATTAGACCCTCAAGTTAATTATATTGCTTTTTTGGTTCGTCCTGACAGTTTTGAGGCTTTTCGTGTGGCAAGGCAAAAGGCGAGAAGTTTGGGTTATGAAGTAGGTTGGATTCCGTTTAGTGAGGATAGAGTTATCTCTTTTGGTTCAGGTGGTCGTTCAGTGGGAGTACAATAATTAAATAATGAGTAATGTAGGGGCTTAATATATTAAGCTCGTACGGAGTGGGGAGAGTGGGAAGCATGGGGAGATAGGGGAGAGATTGTCTTAATACTCCTGACTCCTGACTCCTGACTCCTGACTTCTCTTTTCTTCTATTCTAAATTCTCAATTCTTTATAATGCTTAATTTATTTCTCTCTGTAATTATTGTTTTAGCAGGTTCGGCTTTTTGTTCTCTTACTGAAACTGTTTTGCTTTCGGTTTCTGATATAAAAGTTAAACAGTGGGCACAGTCAAAAAAAGCCTCGGCTTTAGTTTTGTTACAAATTAAGAAAAAAATGAATCGTCCGATCGCAGCGATCGTTATCTTGAATAATATATTTAATATTGTGGGTAGTATCATCATTGGTACGGTTGCGACAGAGGTTTTAGGTAGTCAGTGGCTAGGAGTTTTTTCGGGAATTTTAACTTTTTTAATTATTATTTTTGCGGAGATTATGCCGAAAACTTTGGGGCAAAGATATGCTGATAATTTGGCTTTACTGTTAGCTTTTCCTACTAAATTTTTAGCTTTTATTTTACTTCCTTTCGTTTGGTTAATGGAGAAAATTACTGAACCTTTGACTAAGGGTAATGTTTTACCGACAACTAATGAAATGGAAATTAAGCTATTAACTAATATTGGCAGTGATGAGGGTGTTATTGAGGCAGATGAAGCGGAAATGATTAATCGGGTTTTTCATCTTAATGATTTATCCGCCTATGATTTGATGACTCCTCGCATTATTATTACTTACCTAAAAGGAGATTTGACTTTAAATCAGTGTCAGGAGACAATTATTAAGTCTGAACATAGTCGAATTTTAATTGTTCAAGATGCGATCGATGATGTGGTAGGTATTGGTTTTAAGAATGAATTATTGACGGCAATCATTAAGGGAAAAGGAGAAGAAAAAATTGCTAGTTTAGCCAGAAATGCAAATTTTGTGCCTGAAACGATTCGGGCAGATCATTTACTTAAGAATTTTCAGGAATTACGACAACATTTAATGGTGGTAATTGATGAGTATGGGGGTGTTTCGGGAGTGGTTAGTTTAGAAGATGTCTTGGAAGTTTTAACGGGGGATATTGTAGATGAGACGGATAAAACCGTTAATATGAGAGAAATTGCCCGAAGAAAGAGAGAAAGACTTTTGGTTTCAAAGGGGATAGAAGATTTTTCTAATTTCAATCATAGAAATTAAAGGTTACAAGCAATTTTAGATAAAATTTATGGAGTAAGGAGCGATCGCACTTAAAATAATGTCAGGGAATCTTAACCATAATGGCTGTCTTCAGATTTTATATTTTGTCTGATTATTAACTTACTATTAATAAAATTCTTAAAAACTCCAGTTAAGATAGAAGATAAAGATTTGAGGGAAAAAATATGTTAAAGACGATCGGACCTATAATTACTCTTACTGCAAGTTCTATTATTTTATTCAATCCTGTCCATTTATCAGCACAGAATAAAACCCCTAACTTCAACAATGATCAACCAGATAGTCAAATAATTGCTCAAACAACACCTCGTTTACGGTTCAAATTGCCCGATAGAGGAGTGCCGGGGGCGAGAATAGGCGGTGCTACAAGAGGGGGGGATAAATCCACCGTTGTGACTGCGATTATTCCCCCTGAGAAATTAGCGTTAACCATCGATGAAGCCCCGATAATTTTTGTTTATATACCTGAAAATAATGCAGTTAATGCTACTGTTAAGGTAGTCGATGAAGACAACAAAGAATTATATCAAAGGGAGTTTACTCCCCCCAATCAAGCAGGAGTATTAAGGGTAAAATTACCAGCCGCTATTAATTTAGAGGAGAAAAGGCTATATAAATGGGAAATTCAGTTAATATCAGAAGAGAATAACCCGTTAACAGCCTTTAAATTAAGAACAGCAGGTTGGTTAGAAAAGGTATCCCTCCCCGAAAATACAGCACGGGCCATTAATACAGAGGATACATGGGAAAAGTTAAATACTTTAGCGGAGGCTGGTATTTGGTATGATACCTTAAAGGAATTGGCTTTGTTACGTTCAAAAAATCCCGAAGATACTCAAATCAAAGGGGAATGGGTTGACTTGTTAAATACTGTCGGTTTAGATAGTATCGCTCAAAGTAATATTTTCCCCGAAATCGTGGAAATCAATTAACAATTGTGGGGGATGTCGATTCTAACTCCTGACTTCTCCTTTCTCCATTCTAAATTTTAAATCCTTTAATGCGCTTACCATTACCAAAACAAGAAAGAGAAAATCCCATTTCAGAGCATATTGGGGAAGTAATCGAAACTTCCACTACTGAATTTTTAGCACAATGTTTAGAACCTGAAGAATTAAATTTTCCCGCCATGCCTCCCTTTGGCAGTTGGGTGAAATCCATTGATGAGGAATCAAGCAATAAAATATATGCCTTGGTTACAAATGTAACCACTGCTCCAGTGGACTCAGTGCATAAAGCAAGGGCGTTAGGTTTGACTTTAGCAGAATTAAGGGAACAACAACCACAAATTTTTGCCATGTTAAGAACAGAGTTTCGGGCGGTAATTGTAGGGTTTGAAACTCCTCCTACTAATGAGAATAATGGTCATAGTCCCACTAATGGCAATATATACCAATACTTGCCTCCTCGCCCTCCTCAAATCCATCAGGGGGTTTTTCACTGTAACGTCAGCGAAGTAATTAGATTTACGGCTAATCCTGATTTTTTAAGGGTTTTATTACAAGTGCAAAATACCCCCGTAGAGTCCCTTATTGCGGCTACTCTCAGAGAATCTTATCGTCTTAGAAACGGCGATCGCACTTGGTTAGTTAATGCCGGTAGAACCTTGAGCGTGTTATTAAAGAATGATTATGACTGTTTAAAGTATATCCTTAGTCAAGTTCATTGGTAACGTTGACATTCGCCCCGACCTGAAGGTGCGGGGATTCTCCCATCACTGAGAGAGT
>CAYPDC010000094.1:0-16238 GCA_964409355.1 uncultured Cyanobacterium sp. | reverse complement strand
TAAGTTTTATCTAAAGGTTAACAAAAATGGTACTTCTCAAGAGTGTAGTAACTGTGGTAATCATACGGGCAAAAAGCATTTAAGTGAAAGAGTGCATAATTGTCAGTATTGTGGTTATACAGCACCTAGAGATGTAGTAAGTGCAGAAGTAATTAGGAATAGAGGATTAATTGCTTGTACTGAGCGTAGTCGAAGTGCGGTAGGGCATACCGTGAATCAAATTGCTTACGGAGACGTACTGACGGGGGTCATGCAAAGTATTTGTTTGAGCTAGTTAAGTGTCCTTGAGGTAAGAATCACCCGTTACAATCTTTGATTTAACGGTGTGAGTGTCAACTTAATCAGAACTATTCAAAACGGTTATCTTCTTGAAGATACCATTCCACCGTTGGAAGATTTGTTAGATGCGATCGAAACTGTTGTTGGTATTTCAGGAATTAAGGCAAATTCTGCGTTTCATAAATCATGGAAAATAATTCAAGAATCAGACTTAGAATCACTAATTACACAACAAATAATTCACTACATTACAACCTATGGTTTTGAAAGATTGGGTATTTATCGAGAAGACGCTGTTTATATCCCGAAAGAAATATTAGAGTTACCCGCTATCAGCGATGATATTCCTTTAGTGGTAATAAAAGCCATGACTGCCGAGGAAATTCTTGAGCAGATTATCAAATTTGAATGGTGGGATATGGTAAAAGATAAAACCCAACAAGCCTTAGACATTGTTATCAACTCCATTGTGGAAGATGTGAAAAAAAATGTTGAGGGTAAAATTATTTATATTCCTAATAACATTCATTATGCCTTACCAGCTACGGAAAAACAATTTACAGGATATTTTCCCACAGGTACTTATGTTACCACCACTGAAGATATGATTGTCGGTATCCATTGGACAAATACCAAGAAAAACAGAGTCGATTTAGATTTATCTGTCATGGGAGAATCAGGAAAAATCGGTTGGGATGCGGATTATTATTCAACCGAAAAAGAAGTATTATTTTCAGGAGATATGACTGACGCACCGCCTCCTCATGGTGCATCTGAACTTTTTTACCTCAAACAAGCCGAGCAAGAAGCTAGAATTTTAATGGTAAATTACTTTAATTTTGTGAGAGGAGAAAAAGTAGAGGCTAAAATTTTAGTGGCTCAGGAAAAACCAGATAATTTTAAGCAAAACTATATGGTAAATGTTAATAAAATAATTGCTTCTGCAAACATAACTATTGATAAAATTCAAAATATTTTAGGTATAATAGCCAATATAAATAATGAAAATAGAGTATATTTTGCCAACATAAGTCTTGGTAATTCTATCACCTCTAGTTATAGTTATCAGTCCATGAAAGCCCGACACTATCTAGTCAGTAAATTGGTTAATTCTCTTGATTTTCGAGAAATTTTAACTATGGCAGGAGCAAAAATTATTGATAAAATACCCGATAAGAAAGAAGAAGAATATATCAATCTTTCTCCAGTGGCATTGGATAAAAATACCATTATCAATTTAATTAGAGGTTGCTGAAAAAGTTTTTTGTTTAGAGGTTAGTGGGTAGAGTGTAGCAAAATTAGTTTACCATATCGATACGCCAAATAGAAGTGGCTTGTTTTGCCATTTGACTTTGACGGGTAACGATCGCATTTTCATTCCATAGGGGATAATGTTTAGGGATAGAACTTGTTAATTGAAAATCACTATTTTTATACATTTCTATCTTCCTACTATAACTTTGATTGCCTAAATTACGATTCACTTTTGTTTCTAAAAGCGTTAAATTTCCCAGACGATAAATATATTTATCTTGATTATTTTCTTCTATGAAACTCCATTCTTCCCCCGGATTTTCTGGTAAGATATGTTCGAGATTATATCCTGTACTGTCTAAATTAAATTCTTGACCTGAAATTTGTTTTTCTAGTTCAAATAAAATATAACGGATCACTTTTCGATTGCGAGAGTTGCTAGTTTTAAATTCTTTTTCTCGAAAGTTATTTTTAAAGGTATTATCATTAGGATAAATTGGATTTAATGCTTCAATAATATCTCTTTCATTTATTAATAAACTATCAGATATTTTTTGAGCTATAGTATTATAAATTTTTTCTTGATCTGGGGTAGAAAAATTACAAATGACATTGTAACGAAAAGAAATAACAGTAATATCTTTAAGAATTTTTGTAAAAGTATCCCTTTTTTCTTCTCCAAATTTTTGATAACTTGCCATTAATATAACCAAAGGTTGACGTACATTAAACATGGCTAATTGATTAAGTAATTGTTGTTCTTCTGGATACCAAAAACTATCAAAAGGATTCTGTAACGCTGCATAAATAGAGGCATAAATATCTAAAATTCTTACTAATTCAAAAGCCTTTTGTTTACTATTTATCTGACGGCGAATAGTTTTAAATAACTCTGCTTTTCTTACTAATTTATGACTACTATTCCAGTATATTCTTAGAAATTCAGGGAAACTTTCACTGCCTAATTCTCCTAATATTCTTTCCCATAAATTTTCTAAGGTTTCTATTTCTGTTTCGTGGCAATCACCGGAGGCGATAACGGAAAAAAGATAGTTTTTTAATAAATCAGTAGCCGATAATCTTACACCCCTTGAATTGAGGGTTTCAAATACTTTAAAAGCGTTTAATTCATCGGTGACAGTAATTACAGTGAAAAATAATTTATCTGCCATTGTATCTATGAAAAATGCGATCGCCTCTCCACTGATTTGATACTGATTTTTTAGTTTTGATTCCAACCAATAAAAGGCTTTACGCAATTGATGCTCTGAAGCGTTTAAACCCCGTTGAGGTATATTTGCCAGGGAGGTAAGGTAAGTTTTGTAAAAGCGGTTATTGTGGCGATTTAGCTCTAGTTTAGCACGGCTAACAAGAGTGACAGGATCGACATAACCAATGTAACTATTCTGTAGATTATCTTTTCTTCGTTGATTTTTATGGGCATCAACATTATCTTTTACCAGAGTTTGTAAGCGACTTAGGGAAGCCAAAATTAAAATACTAATGGTGGTAAGTCGTTGTTGTCCGTCTATGATGTCAAAATATTTATTATCTGAAGATTGAAGCACTAAATAACCCATGTAGTGTGCAGGTTCGCCGTCTTCTTCTAGTAGTCCTAACATATCTTGCCATAAGTCTTCCCATTCGTCTTCTCCCCATGAATAATCTCTTTGAAAAGGAGGCACACGATACAGTAATCCGTTACTCATGATTTGGCGGAAAGTCTGATTAGCGGTGTTAAAGTTCATTATTGACATGGATTTCTTGGGATTCGTGGATAGTGGGAATTAGTGATTATATTAGTCTGATTAATAAATTTGGCTCTCTTACTTTAAGTATGTAAATTATTGGTTAGGCAAAGGTGTCAGGTTTCGGGTGAAATAAAACTGTTAATTTATAAAAATTACATTTTTGTTAAATTCCTTCCTTATTTTATAAGGTTTATAGCTATTATTTTCTAAAAATTTATCATAACTACTGTAGAAGAGCCATAAATTTTTTCTCTGATAATAATTGATTTTATAATAAGAAAAATAGCTAGATTCCTTACAAGATGAATTGTTGGGTTGCACTTCCTTTAAACCAACCTACGGGGATTTAAGTAGTTTTTTGATTATTTTTTGCACTAATTGCCATCTATTCTTTTTAATTAATGGTATGTTTTCTGAGTGAGTTTGCTGATGAATGAAAAACTCATTTATTTCTGACAAAATTTGTTTAAATCTTGCTTCAATAGATTCAATACGATACAGTTTTAATAACTCCTCATAATCATTTTCTTGCCAGTTATCAACCGTTTTTAGTATCTTTTCAACGTCATACTCTTGGGAGTAAACCCTTAATTTATAACTATTAAAACTGGGATCTAAATAGTCTGATAAAGCATCATTGACGCTGGAAAACACGGTACAACCACAAGCCATAGCCTCAAGAGGCGGTAAACCAAAACCTTCCGTTGCCCCTGCCTGAATCCAATATTCACTAGAGTCATAAAGATAGACTTTACTTTGATTAAATAAAGTAGCTAAATCCTCCACCCATGAGTCAATTAAATATAAATTGCAGTGGGGTTTTAAGGCAGGTATAAGTTGTTTTAATAAGTATTGAGAGGATTTTCTTTTTTGTACTAAAACATCAATGTTTCGCTCTTGATGCCAATTTTGATATTGAGGAGAAATTTCGTTAGGTAGGTGAAAAATCAGAGAATTAGGGGCATATCTTCCCCAATAGGCTTGAGAATGCTTACTTACGGTGATTATCGGCACTTGAGGCGGTATTTTGAACTTATATCCCGTACTATGTGCCACATAAATGACATTATGATTTTTAAGTTTTGTTAAGAGTTTGTTGATATGAGGTCCCCAGTGAATAACATAAATAGCAGAATTAGCCGTAGGAGTCTGTCTAATTATATCTTCTAAGTATAAAACACCCTCTTCTTTGCGTTGGTAGGTGACGGGATAAGCATTGGTGATAGATTGTGCGATGGCCATGAATTTCATTTGAGCGATATGACCACCGCTATTGATGTGCATTTGTGGAAAAAGAAAGTAGAGATTCATAAATCAATTAACAATGAGTAGAGGTGTCAGGTGTCAGGTGTCAGGTGAATGGAAGATTTCTTTCCCTCTCCCTATTCATTATTCACTTCCAGGGCGTGGCATAGGAAAAATTCGTTGTTTATTGAGTTGTTTGAGCCAAAAACCACCAATAACGGCAATGATTAAGGCTATCCATCCCGTAGCAGACTGTAAGAGTAAAAAGCCCCCAATAGCTAACATTAAACCAAATAGTAACAATACTGAGGCGATTACTTTTAAACTATCTAGTTGCAAGTTTTGTAAGGGAGTTACTCCCGTTGTTTCCTGTTGTTTCCGCCAACCAATTCCCGCTGGGCGTACTCTTAAGTAAAATTTATTCAGAGTTTCTTCTGATTCAGGAGGAGTTAAATACATGGCACTTATCCAGATGATAGCGGTTGAGCCTGAAATGATCATCAATCGATAACCAAAATCTGAGGGGAAAAGATTAAGGTTAGGGATGACGCTGGTTAAGCCAATGATAAATCCTGCTACCATTGCCGCTAATTCTGCCGTCGCATTGATACGCCACCAATACCATCTTAAGATTAACACTAAACCCGGTCCTGTACCAATGGAAATTACTAGACGGAAAATCGTGGTTATATCTTTGGCATAGAAAGCGGCGATCGCACCTAAAAAAGTAACCAAAATAGAGGCTATTCTACCGGCAAAAACTAATTGACTTTGAGAGGCATCAGGGGCAAAAAAACGGCGGTATAAGTCATTGGTGATATAGGATGCGCCCCAATTGATAGAGGTGGAAACCGTACTCATAAACGCCGCTATCAGGGAAGCTACCACCATGCCTAAGATGACGGGGGGAAGAAAATCAAGCATCAATTTCGGATAGGCTAATTCGGGATCTTCTAAATCAGGATAGATGACAATTGCCACTAATGCCACTAAAATCCAAGGCCAAGTGCGGATAATATAGTTAAGGATGTTGAAAAACCATGCGGCTTTTTCCGCTTCTGCCTCATCCTTTGCGGAAACCAATCTTTGAATAAACTCTCCTCCACCATCACTACGGCGAAAACTCCACCATTGTACCAATAAATAAGCAGAAAAGGTACTAAAACTGATTCCTGCCACATCACTCCATCGCCAATCTAATAACCCCTCTCCCTTCACCAGAGGCACGAATGCTAAAACATCAATATCTGTCGCCTTTTGCACCGCAGGTACTAATTCATGGATTCCCCCCACATGATTCACCGCTACCAATGCAACTGCGATCGCACCTAATAAAGCAAGGAAGAATTGAAAAAAGTCCGTTACTACCACCCCCCATAATCCCGAAAAACCCGAATAGATTAAAACAAAAATACTAACAGCAATCACACTCCATAACTTACCACTATCTCCCAGATTCAAGCCCAAACTTTCCCATAGTTGCAACGCAGAAACCACCTTTACCATTGCTAACATAGCATAACCGATGCCGATACAGTTAATGGGCACAGCGAATAAAAACGCTTTGGTTGCGCGTAATATTGCCGCCATTTTCCCCCCGTAGCGAATTTCTGTTAACTCCGCATCGGTGACAATTTCCGCCCTACGCCATAACCGTGCAAAGATATAGATTAAGACAACATGGGCAACCCCAAAACTCCACCACTCCCAATTACCAGCAATTCCTCTCGTCGCTACCACACCGCAAATATACAGAGGAGTATCAATAGAAAAGGTTGTCGCCGCCATACTTGTACCTGCTAACCACCATGAGAGCGATCGCCCCGACACGAAGAAATCTTCCATACTTTTTGAGGCTTTTTGAGAAAGATAAAGTCCGATCGCCATTGTGGCAATTAGGTATAAAATAACGACAATCCAATCTATAATCTGCATAATTTTATTAGTTTCGCTTTCGGAAATTACATTTTAACGTGAAATCGGGAAGCAAAAAATCTTCCTAACGCCCTAATACCCTAACCGCCAAATATTTTTTATCAACTTACTTTGAAACAGTCCTGCTGTGAGGAGAGGGGAAGGAAAATGCTCCAAAATTGTTGATTGTGTTTTCGAAATATTAACTAAAATTTATGAATTAGAATTAAAAATCAATAATGTACCCAGTAAATGAGTCGCAGAATTGGCTATAACACTTGAGATGTATCGGTTTTTGTGATAGGGAGAAGTTCAGATATATAGCAATCAGTTATGAGTTGTGAGAATACTATCCCCTTAACCCCCCTTAAATAAAGGCACGGCGGTTTCATTTTCGGTAAAGAAAAAAGAGGGGGAGATAGGGAGAGAGGGAGATGGGGGGATTTTTGTTGATAACGTTTTAACTAATAGAAAAAAATCCTTGTATATCTTACTCTCACTTAATCCCAGCTAACCTAATTTTTTACTTTGAAACAGAGATGTTTTTCGGATATGTACAATATCTCAGTTAAGAGAATAATTCCGAACCAACCACCATTTTTGGTGCTTTTCCGTTGCTTTCGGGTTTCAAATCGTGGATATTGCGACTCATTTCTCTAGCTTGATGATAGCTGTCAATATCACCCTGTTCAAAATAGAGTAAAGCCGCTTTGCGTAAATCGTCCACTGCTTTTTGTCTCATATCACCATCAAGATACAAAACTCCTCGCTTATGGTAGGCTTTTGCCATACTCGAATCTCGTTTAATGGCTTCGCTATAATCATCGATCGCACCTGAGATATTACCGAGTTTTTCATAACCCACACCCCGTTGATAGAAGAAATCGGCGGAATCGGCATTATTACGCAACTCTTGAGAGAGATTTTCCACATCTTTGAGATTACTAACCACATTATTCAACTCTTGATGTTGTAAATCAAGGCGTTTAACCTCTTGAGAAATTTGCTCTTGTTGAGTTTTAAGCAAGTCTTGGATAGACTGCTGAAGTTTTTCCATACTTGAACCCAAATCTGCTTTATAATTCATCAAAGTTTGATTCAACTCACCGTGATTGGCTTCAATTTTTTGGGTTAACTCATTAATGGTTTCCTGTTGCTGATTATAAGCATAAACTAAAGATTCATACTGTTGTTTACGGCTAAAAACATTACAGCCAACCCCCACCGTTAAACCAGCAGAAGCAAAAGCGACATTACTGGAGGCAATAGAGGCGATCGCACCTACAGCAGAAACACCCAAACCCACATAACCGAGAATATCTTGTTGTTTTTCCATCATGATTAAATAAATACTCCAATAATATATTTGATAGTTAATAGTGAATAGAGGAAAATAGACAAAGTTATAACCTTTTCCCTCTTCCCTACCACCCTTATTAAGGGGGGATAACTTTTTCTAACCCCTCCAGAAGAATGAAATACCTCCTGACGGATTAAACTAAAACCGCACAATTAAGCTCAAACACAGGAATAGCGTATTCAGCTTCCTCAGAAGTTAAAAACTCAGGCACTACTTTCAATAACACATCATAAGTTTCAATATTGTCATCAGTGAAATTATAAGCACGGGAAATAGTTTGAAACCATAACAACATATTCGTGCGTAATCTTTCCATATCGTCAAACAACAAAGCCGTAGCACAATAGCGAAGTAAATCCACCATATCCCTTAAACAAGTAGCGTAATAATCCTTCCAATTAGGATTACGTCTTTGCTTTTCTTCCTTGACTCGTTGGCAAATAGCTTCTGCATTATCTCTGATTTTAATATAAGCACTAATGCGCAAATCCTGAGAATCGAGATAATCTTCCAAAAAATCTAACTCATAATCCTGAGCATAACGTCCATCCGCCTCTAAAGTTAAATCGGAAAATTGTCTTAACATGATTTAAAACTCCTTCAATAAAAACATTTACACATCGCTACTTTGAGCTAAATACTTAGCCACCTCACCCTTCGTATCACTCAACTGAGTAATCATCGAGCGAGTAATCAACTTACCCTCCTCCACCAAAATCTTGCCAGAAATGGGGTGAAGAATATTTTGTTGCGCCCTTCTGCCGATTAAAGACTCCACATCCTCAATCTGACTCAAATACATACCCGCAGGAAGTTCCACCACAACCCCTTCCCCAATCACCCTCGCCTGACAAGCTAAACGGGAATTCGTCTTACAGGTAGTAATAACTTCCAGAGTTCTTTTTTCCCGACGATTAAGGGGGGTTAGACTTTCCATCCCTTCTTTAATGTAAACGTGACAAGTAGAACACATTCCTCTACCGCCACACTCTTGCATTACATTTAATTCATTTTTCAGTAAACCCGACAAGAGATTATCGTTAGTTTTAATAGCCGTTTCCGTACCGAGGGGATCTAATTTAATCTTTTTTGCCATTATTTTTACCTTAAAATCAACAATCTACAATTTCAGGTTAACTGATTTATGAACCAGTATAGAAAACAGATTTACCAAGACTTTTAAGCCTCTAATCTTGAGTTACTACATAGAAAATTTATAATCATATTATGATTATATCCTTCCTCTAAATAAGTCTTAGAAGACTTCATTCTTTCTTCTAAACCGATGATAAAATAATTAGCAGGCGCCCCCATAGACTCACAGGAAGTTTGTATTGCTAATAAATTCTCTCCTGTTAGTTGACTAAAAAAAGCCGTTAAGATACCAGCTTCTGGTTGACAAGCAAAATCTTGATTTTGAGGTGCGGCTTGGGCAAAAGGAGAATTAACCGTTTGGGCGAGAATAAAACCTTGAGAATAATAGTCAAAATTAAACTCAATGACTCCCCAGCCGTGAGTTTTCCAACATTGTTTTAAACAACTCAAAAACTCTGGCATCTCCATTTGTGCCAAAGGAGTTTCATAATATTCGCTTACTTCTTGCAAAAAACGGCGATAGAAACTTTTACCCCACCATTTACCGCAATTATAAAGCACGATACCTGATGCCTGTCCTAACTCCTCATTTAACCCCTCATAAACCCCTTGCAAAAACACTTCAGGTAAAGCGATTAAACGTGAACCTAAACGGGTTTCGAGTAACCCTAACTCAAAATCTCCCTGCACATAGGCAGAAGGAGCGAAATAATTACCTTTTAAAGGTTTTTCTCTGACTAAATCTGCTACAGAAATCATTGACTTTTCCTCTTACTAAATAATTTCTTAGAACAACCAAACTCGCTCGTAGTGAAGGCTTTATGCCTTATTTCTACTGTTCCCTATTCCCTATTCCCTATCTCAACCAATCATTTTAGATACATACTGCTTCATTAAGATTACTTTGAGCTTGATCTAAGAATGGTTTAATATAGTTGATGCCCTCATCCTCTAAAACCTTCTCTAATTGTTTGAGTAAGAGAGAATGTAAATTTTCGGAGATAACCTGATATTCGTGGGCTTGAGCTATATCCGTTAACCACTCCAATAAACGGCGTTCTAAAAATTCGGGGTTATTTAATAGCATCGCCATAGCACTATAACGAGTAACTAAGAGCCAATGACGCACACAGGTTTCGATTTTATGAGTCTTTTCTTGGGGCAATTTTGTCAGTAACTTATCTGCTACGGATTGAAAAATAGTAATTTCCTGATCCCGTAAAACTCGATAAACTGCTAATCTTTGTCTTAAAGTGGAGACTTCTTGGGTTAGTTTGTCTAAGTCTGCCTGTTGTAAATACTGATGCTCGGATTTGTGAATTAAGGCTTGTAGTTCTGGATACATAATCTTTCCTTACAATAAATCGGATAAATCTTTGACATTAATTTCTCTTTTTTCGGGTTCAGGTATGGGAGATTGATCCATAGCTGGTATGGAAGCTATATTTAATTGTTTCGCCCTACCTTGCCCCCGCCATACCATACGTTGAAAAAACTCGGCAACGGTCATTTTTAGGGAGTAAACAGGTTTACAAACTCCAGTTTCTGTCAGTTCTAACTCTGTTTCTTCTGAGCTAGACTGGGTAAAAGCCTGAATTTTGCCCGTCCAATTATTTAGGGAGAAGAATCTCTCAACGGTTAAATTGAGTTCAGGTTCAAGGATTTCTTGTCGGGTGACAACTTGAGAGGGGGGTTGTTTTTCGATCGCATCTACTTGTTTTAATCCCCGCCAATTTGCCCTTTGAAAGAAATCTTCAACGGTGCAGGTTGATAACATCATTTGAGATATTCTCCATTAACTAATTTTTTCTGAATATCTTTCGCACCTGCACCCTCGTTTTGCCAGAATGTTGCTGCATCGATGCGATCTTGTTTGCCTAGCAAGAATTTACAATAGGTTTCCCCCATAGAGTAGCACTGGATTTCAATACAGTTGAGGGGTTTATCAATAAAGCGACCAAAAAAACCAGCCATAAGACCGGCATAAATATGACATACGGGTTTACCCACATCCCCTAGGGTACGAGCAACAGCAGAATCGAAGATATTAACGAACATAAAGCCGTTTTTCTGTTCACTCAAATCCACATCCCAGTTACCCCATCCTTGAGTTGTGAAGGGCCACCACCACGCTTCTAAGACATAAAGTAAGTTCATATCGTGGATGTTTTTGGGATACTCATATTCTTCTTGAAACCATTTTTCAAAAAATTCGGCATCTCTGACTCCCCAAGCCTTCCCGATATTGTACATTACTACGCTGGAGGCTGATCCGACTTCTTCTTCTAAGCCTTCGATTAAGCCAACGATAAAATCTTCTGTCACTAAGATGTTTCTGGACTCATTCCAATCTGTAATATCCCCTCTCTGGGGATCAAAATGGAAAAAGTCTTCTAGGGTATAGTGATCGTGCTTTTTGGGGTATTTACTTTTCCAAAGATTTTTCGTGATTTTTTCGACGACGCGATCGCTCTTGATTGGTGTAAAAGTCATGGGCCGTAATTTCCTTTTTTTAGTTTGAATAAGAAAGACTATTAATTAAGTCTTAAAAGTAATCAACTTGATACTTAAAATCTTTAACCCTTTTTCTACTATTTTATTCATAATTAAAAATTATTGCCCAATTATTGCTCACTTTATTTAATAATCTTTTGATTTCTTAAACATTGTTAATAATTCATCCTAAAATAAAAAAAGTTGATCATCTTTTTGTGACAATCAACTTATAAAATAAAATCTCAAAATGGTCTTTATTATCTTTAATAATTTAATCAAGCAGCTCTTTTTTTAATCAAATAATCAACAGTCAAGTGCTTTTCTTGAATAATATTAGGCAAGTCTTGAATAATCATCGAACTTTTTTTGATAAAGGCATTAGTCCATTTTTCAAACCATTTTAATTGCAGAGTAGTAGCTTGATGAGATAAATGTCCATTATAACTTATTTTCCCTGTTTTATCCATGGAAAAATCTTGTAACCATTCCACGTCAGGGCGACTATCTTCAAAATTCTTGGCGGTAATCATGCCTCCTAAATATTTACTGGTGATAGAAGCAATGGTTTCAAAATTAGTCACAATTTCCCCAATGGAAACTTTTTTACAGGTAGAAAGATTGAAAGAAGATTGTTTTTGCATTCCTAAAGACTTAGGGTCAAAACCCTTATCAAAACGGGTAGTATTGTCATAAGATGCCTCTTTGAAAATACCGCCATTGAGGTGTGCGCCGTTGAGAAATGCCCCTGATAAGTCCGCTTTGTAAAAATTAGCCCTGGTTAAGAAACTTCCCGTGAAATAGGCTTCTTGAACAATGGCTTTTTGAAAATTGACTTTTGTCAGGTAGGCTTTGATTAAATATGCTCCAGTAAGATTTGCACCGCTAAGATTTGCACCACTCAAGTTGGCTTCGTTGAGATAACACTTTGTCAGGTTTGCACCACTCAAATCTGCATCTCGCAAATCTGCATAACTCAAATCAGAGCCTTCTAAATTAACACCTTTAAGTTGTGCATTCCTTAAGTCAATTCTTCTTAACTGCAATTTGGGAAAGTTTCTTTCCCCTGAGTCATATTGCGACTGAATGTCTATGATTGCGGTATTGCCTAGCATATTCTTTTCCTACCTTTTATTTCAAATAATTACTGAAAAATTCAAAAATCACCCCTCAAACTCCCTTTTAGGAATGTGTACTTATGTTAATTTTGTTAAAGAACTTTAAATTTATTAACTTTATATTGTCTTCATGCTAACAAGGGTTTCGACAAAATACCATATTTGTTAATAAAATTTTAACAATTAAAGTTAATAACATTAAATAAAAATAAAAATCAGAATTTTTACCTAAATAAAGAAAAATAATAACTAAGTAGAAGACGCAAAAAAATTATTTTGGACGGTTTTGATGTCAGAATAAATACTTATCAATCAAGTTAATTTTTAATTTCGTGAAAGAGACGGTTTGATAATTCTCAGAATTTCTTGGTTAATTTGACTACCGATGCGATCGCCCCTTTTCCCATATTCCAATTTAATATCATCGACAAAAAAGTTAATTTTAAACTCGTAATAAAGGAAACCTTCATCATGATTTAAAGCGGTGATCCAAATTTGAGGATCTTGCCATTTTTTTCGTTCTTTAAAACGAGATTTAAACCAATCATTTAACTCTAAAACATAATCATCTAAACGAGTTTCTTCCAATTGAGGATTAGTAATTTTTTGATAAAGTTTATAAGTTCTTTTCTTTAATAAAGTAATTTTTCTTTCCCATTCTTGGGGGATTAAATAAAGATCTTCTTCTTTTAAATTAGGGTCTTTTAGCCAAAAACGATACCATTCTCGGACTAATTCAATTAAAGCATCAGAATCCTGAGATTCGGCAAAACTGGTATTTAAGAGATTATCGGGACTCATTTCCGAGTCAAGATTTAAGCCGATTAAAGCTAATACTTCTTGATATTCTTGATAGATATTTTCTAATTCTTCCTCCGTTAATCCGCCCTTTTCTGCAAACTGTAAAGTAATCACTAAAGCCTCTAAAAATTCTTCGATTTCCTGTAATTTTTGATTAACTTTTTCTTCTGCTAAAAGTCTATTTCTACCAGTAGCTTGTTGCTCGTTTAAATTATAAGGAGTTTCGTCATTGAGATAGTAGCGATCGATCATGATAATTTTTTTCTCTATATCTGCTAAAGTGTCAGGGTGGGCTAAAACTACTTCAGTGATCAAAGTTTTTAAATAGTCCACATCCAAATTCGCAGGAATTTCAATGGTGGTAGAGTAGTAATAATAAGAAGTTGGGCGACTGAGATTAGTAATATTTTGATTTTGTAAAACACTATTAGGTATATAAATGTCACAGTGAAGATTAAATAAGTAAATTTGCGTAACTCTCACCCCAATGCGGGATAACATTCCAATAGAACCATCCTCTAAACGCAATACATCCCCGAATTGAAAGGGTGTATCAATCAACAAAACGATGCCACTAAAAAAGTTAGCTAATATATCCTTCAAGGCAAAACCAATAATAAAAGTCGCACCCCCTAAAGCCACCCAAATACCAGTTAAGTCCACCCCAAAATTCTTTAAGACAAAAACTCCCCCTGCAAGAAAGATTAGCACTGGTAAAACCGCTTCGAATAAGGGTAAAAGCACATCATCCCACATGACCTCACTTTGTCTAGTATATTGTTTGAGATAGTAAATGATGACTTTTTTACTAATAGCTACTAACCAATAACTAATAGTGACAATTAAACAACCATTAATAATCTTTTGAAATATATCTTGCCCAAAGAAATTGTCTAAGTCGTAAAGGGTAAATTTTAGATTGAAAAAGGTGAAAACACTCAGTAATGGATAACCGGAAACGTTGAGAGAAACTAAGGCTATATCCCTTTCTAAACGACGGAATAAAGGGCGTAAAATCAGGGATAAAATCCCGTAAAGAAGCAAAAAACCGACTAAATAGATTCCTAAGTGCCAAATAACGAATTGAGCAAGGGGATTGAGAGTAAACCAAAATTCTTTAAGCATATTCGAGGAATTACAGGGGTTGATTGTATTGCCTGATACAGAAATTAACTAATAAAACATATCAATATTTAACAGTTAATTGATAGGTTAATCAATTATTAATTTATCAACGGTTATCTCACAGGTAAATTGAATTAATTATGGTGATGATCCCAAAAAAAACAAGTAAGAGAAAATCTTTGAATCACAATCAAGATAGCTTGATCCTTAATTTTATTTCTAAAATAACTAGCAGAATTTCTCCCTATTGGTTAGCTTGTATTCCCTTAACGGCGATTATCGTAGCTGTGTGGGATGGTGCGGCAGTTGCCCAGGGTTTTGATGGTCCTGAAGACTTAGACCAAGTTAAAATTATTTTAGATACTGTCTTTTTGCTTTTTTGTTCAGTCTTAGTTATTTTCATGAATGCTGGTTTCGGGATGTTGGAAACTGGTTTCTGTCGGCAAAAAAATGCTGTTAACATTTTAGCAAAAAACTTAATTGTATTTGCGATCGCAACTATTGCTTATTGGGCGATCGGTTACGGTTTAATGTATGGAGAAGGAAACAGTTTTATCGGCTTACAAGGTTTTTTCTTTAACGGAGATGCAACTCCTTACGGAGATGAAAACTACCCAGCCGCTGTTCCTGCGGCAATTTCTTTCTTATTCCAAGTTGCCTTCGCCGCCACTGCGGCGACAATTGTATCTGGTGCAGTTGCAGAAAGAATTAGATTTGATGCCTTTTTAATCTTCAGTGCCTTATTAGTAGCGATTTCTTATGCTATTACTGGCAATTGGGTATGGAATGGCGGTTGGTTGAGTGAATTAGGCTTTTCTGACTTTGCCGGTTCAACGGTAGTCCACTCTGTCGGTGGTTGGGCAGCTCTAATTGGTGCGGCGGTATTGGGACCTCGTCAAGGCAAATATTCCTCTGATGGCAAAGTCAGTGCTATCCCCGGACATAATATGAGTATTGCCACTCTGGGATGTTTAATTCTCTGGATTGGTTGGTTTGGTTTCAACCCCGGTTCGGAATTAGCGGCTACGGCTAATGTTCCTTATATTGCTGTTACCACTAACTTAGCGGCCGCCGCCGGTGGTATTACCGCCACCTTTACTTCTTGGATTAAAGACGGGAAACCTGATCTTTCCATGATTATTAACGGTATTCTCGCTGGTTTAGTAGGTATCACCGCAGGATGTGCCAGTGTTGGTTATTTCAGTGCTGTTGTCATAGGCGCGATCGCTGGTGTTATCGTTGTTTATTCTGTTGCTTTCTTCGATCAAATCCTAAAAGTTGATGATCCCGTCGGTGCAACTTCTGTGCACTTAGTCTGTGGTATTTGGGGGACATTAGCAGTGGGTATCTTTGCCACCGAAGGCGGATTACTTTTCGGCGGTGGAATTGGTTTATTAATCAATCAAATCATCGGTATCTTAAGTATTGGTGGTTTTACCGTTGCCTTTAGCTTCATCGTGTGGTATGGTCTTCAAGCTACCGTTGGGCTTAGAGTCGGTGCCGAAGAGGAAATCAAAGGTTTGGACATCGGCGAACACGGTATGGAGGCTTACAGTGGTTTCGTCAAGGAAGCGGATATTCTCTCCGGTGGATTCTCCACTAGTTATAGCGATGAAGTCGGCTCGGAAGTCTAGTTAACCTGAGTTTTGAATTTGGGGTTTGGGGCGATCCACTACATCTAGTGGTTGATGAGCGTAGTTCAATCACGCTCAATAAACCTTCTTGTCAAAGTGTTCGGAGTTAAAATTAAGAGCAATTGACTGTTGACAAAAAACTAACTAAACTTAATTATAGTTTATTATA
>CAYPDC010000093.1:0-16328 GCA_964409355.1 uncultured Cyanobacterium sp. | reverse complement strand
ACAATTACTCTTTTAATTACTGGTATAGTGTATCTGCAAAAATGGGATGCTCCCTGTACAGTGAACAATTAAGAGGTTTCATTCAGGTTTCAGGTAATTTCTCCCTACTCCCCACTTCTGACTCCCTACAACCTCTTATGGGTATTCGGATGCTGTTTTACATTATCATCATCTGAGACAGTATTAACACTATTAAGAATCCTTTTTCTTTCGGTGGAGTAGTTAAAATCGGTTTTACATTCCCCTAAGTTAATCAATTCCTTAGCAGAAGGATTGTTTTTGTAAGTGCGAATGGAGGCAAAAGTTCGATTAACAAAGTCTTCACAGAATTTTGCTTCGGAAGGAAATAAACTCGGTTTAACAAGGCTATCTCCATTGATAATATCTCCCACTGTAAGGGCGATCGCGCTTTCATAAGATGTAGGGATATTTTTGCATAATGCTTCCAACGCCGCCGAGGGTATAGGCTCAATAATTTTCACCTCTTTGGTTTCTCCCTCTTCCCTAAAGAAATAGGTTGCCAATCCAAATACACAATAGTCTTGAGTGTCAATTCCTGCGGTTGTCATAGTTAAGAATTTAAAATTAGTAATTGAAAGTTAATTATTCATTATTCATTATTCATTGTTAGTTGCCTAACTCTTTCGTGTAAAATCAGAGAAGATGCGATCGCAACATTTAAAGATTCAACTCCATTGAGTAAAGGAATTTTCACCTGATGAGTTGCCAATGTTTTCAAATCCTCTGATAAACCTTGAGATTCGTTACCCATAAGTATAATGGTAGGTTGAGTCAAATTGATTTCCCACGGGGTAATATTTCCTTGCAAATCTGTAGCAATAATCAGATAATTTTTATCTCGATAATTAGTAATTAAAGTCAATAAATCATCTTCTACTTTTGCCCTAATTTTAAACCATTCCCCCACAGAAGCCCTCATTACCTTCGGATTGTCTAAATCCACGCAATCTCGACTTAACCAGAGGAAATCCACCCCCATCGCCACGCTACTGCGGATAATTGTACCTAAATTCCCCGGATCTTGGATGCGATCGAGAACTAATCCTAATTGCAAATCTTTATTAGGAGTATTAACAAAAGAGGTGCGATCGGCAGTAGCGACTACCCCATCAGGATTAACCGTTGTTGCCACTTTTGCCATGACTTCTTCGGAAACCGTCTCAATCCTTTCTCCTTGAGTCTGTAATTTTTCCCATAAAAGAGGATGTTTTTTTTGCCATAATTCCGTTGTCAAAACCGTAACGAGGGGATAATTTACCTCTAATGCCACAGAGATTAAATTAGTACCTTCTAAAAGATGTAAGTTTTGTTTGTGTCGTTCTTTATTATTATGTAACTTCCGAACTTGTTTAATGAGGGGATTCTGCACACTGGTTAACATAAAAATATATTAAATCAATTCTGTTATTGGAGAAGTGGATTTTATTCAACAAATGGGTTTTTTGTGCTGAGTAATATTTCTGATTAAATCGTTAACAAAGGATAAATTAAAACTAATCATCGGACGCTTATTTATTTCTTCCCCCGGGGATTTTCCCAAAAATTGAGACATATTATCTACGAGTCTATGTGAAATGTTTGTTGAGTCATATCCATATTCAAACATCGTCATATAAGTATCTATTTTACCAAAATAAAACACAACATAATCATCAAACTGATCAACGCTCTCAAGTGTCATTGAATGAATGGATGTGATTTCCTCCAATGGAAAGTAGAAATACTTAATCAGGAATGGTGGCAAAGAAAAAATCTTGCCTCTTTTGTTGATAAGTAGCCAAGGATGTTTAAGGAGTTTCCTGTAGGTGAATAAGCCTGAATTTTTATCTATGATAATGGTTTCTTTGTCGAGCCAAGGTGCAGAAATAAGCGATAAACCCACATAAATCAAGGGTGGAAATAAGAAAATTGCTATTTTTAGAAATGTATTAGGTTCTAGTTGGCCTAATAAATATCCTATTACCAAAGATGCTACAACTCCCAAAGAGATAAAACCTTGCGCACGCAAATGATTTTTACCGGGGGTAAATATTTCTAAGATTAACTTATCGAAGTTTTCCTTCAGTTTGAAAGTGGACATAAATTCTTAACTATAGCAATCCTAAATCATTCGTGAGAAACTGAAAATAAGTTCCCCCTTTGTTTAAGGGGGGTTAGGGGGGATCAAATTCTTACAACTCATATAGTAATGCTATATGAGTCAGAAAAGTGCGATCGTGCTTTTTTTATTATGTCCGGTTTGCTCAAATATTATTTTATTTGTGCTTGTTTCAAAATGCCATTAATTTTATGATGACAAGATTTGTTAAGTTGAACTAATATTATTCTGCCACCATCACCCCAGACTTTTCCAACAATTCTTTAAAATAACCAAAATACCCCAGTTATAAATCACGGAAACTGTTTTATACTATTGTTAAGAAAAGTTAAGCAAAATTGAGTATTGAGAATGCGAGTAGCCATCGTTGGTGCAGGATTAGCAGGATTAACCACAGCCATTGAATTAGTTGATGCTGGTTGTGAGGTGGAAATTTTTGAGTCTCGCCCTTTTGTCGGCGGTAAAGTCGGCAGTTGGGTTGATAATGACGGTAATCACATCGAAATGGGTTTACACGTCTTTTTCGGTTGTTACTATAATCTCTTTACTTTGATGAGAAAAGTAGGTGCGATCGAATCTTTACGTTTGAAGGAACATACCCACACTTTTATCAATGAGGGTGGTAGAGTAGGAGAATTAGATTTTCGTTTTCTCACTGGTGCACCTTTCAATGGTTTGAAAGCCTTTTTTACCACTTCTCAACTGTCAACAGTGGATAAGATTGCCAATTCTTTGGCGTTGGGTACTAGCCCTATTGTCAGAGGTTTGATAGACTTTAATGGAGCAATGCGTCAAATTCGAGATTTAGATGGTATTAGTTTTGCGGATTGGTTTCGTAAACATGGGGGCAATCAAGGCAGTTTAGACAAGATGTGGAATCCCATTGCTTATGCTTTAGGGTTTATCGACACAGAGAATATTTCTGCCCGTTGTATGTTGACTATTTTCCAATTTTTCGCAGCAAAAACCGAGGCTTCTGTGTTAAGAATGTTAGAAGGCTCACCCCATGAATATTTACATAAACCCATTGTTAACTATTTGGAGTCAAGGGGTGTAAAAATTCATACTCGTCGCCGTGTGAGAGAAATTCAATATCAAGAAGGAGATAACACTACTGTTACGGGGTTATTGATTGCTAAAGGGGAAACAGAGGAAGTTATCACGGCGGATGCTTATGTGTGTGCCTGTGATGTGCCGGGTATTCAAAAGTTGATTCCCGATGGTTGGCGTAAGTGGTCTGAGTTTGATAACATTTACAAGTTAACTGCCGTGCCTGTGGCTACTGTACAATTAAGGTTTGATGGTTGGGCAACGGAATTAAATGATCCTGAAAAACGTCATCAACTAGAAAAAGCAGAAGGTATTGATAATTTACTCTATACTGCGGATGCGGATTTTTCTTGTTTTTCTGATCTGGCTTTATCTAGTCCTGCGGATTATTATAGAGAAGGTCAAGGATCTTTGTTACAATTAGTTTTAACACCGGGTGATCCTTTTATCAAGGAGAGTAACGAAAATATTGCTAACCACGTTTTAAAACAGGTGCATAAGTTATTCCCTTCTTCCCGTGAGTTAAATATGACTTGGTATAGTGTGGTGAAATTAGCTCAATCTCTCTACCGTGAAGCACCGGGGATGGATCTTTATCGCCCTTCTCAAGCGACTCCTATCCCTAATTTCTTCCTTGCAGGTAGTTATACTCAACAGGATTATATCGACAGTATGGAAGGCGCAACCATTTCTGGTTTACAGGCGGCGAAGGCGATTCTTAAGAGTGATCAAAAAGTAGTTGCGATCGCATCTTGATTACCTCTGTTGGATGCAAGAATACCTGATTTAAGTATATTTCTGGTTGTAAGAATTTAAACATCATTCAAGTTGTATGGTTTCAGATTTAATACTGTAATTTAATAGAAGATTGTCTGACAGACAAATTAGCATAAAATAAGTATGTTTGCCTTTGGAGAGATGATTTAATGAGTAACCCTAATTCTATTATTGTAAAAGTACCCGCCACCACTGCTAATTTAGGAGCAGGATTTGATTGTATTGGAGTAGCATTAGAGTTCTATAATGAATTTGTTTTTACTTTAAGTGAAAATAACACAACTTTTACTGTAGAAGGAGAAGGCGCCGATAAAATTACAATGGATGAAAATAATCTGTTGTATCAATCTTTCCTTTACTATTATCAACAACTCAATTTGACTCCTCCAAAGGTCAACATTACCATTAAGATTAATGTACCCTTAGCTAGAGGTTTAGGAAGTTCGGCTACTGCTATTATTGGCGGTTTATTGGGGGCAAATTATTTCTCCCCCCAATCCCTTTCCCAACCTGAATTACTAGAAATGGCGATCGCACTTGAGGGGCATCCCGATAATGTTGTACCTGCTTTATTAGGTAACTGTATCTTATCAGTAGGAGAGAAAGGAAACTGGCAATTCGTACCCATTAAATGTCATGAAAATATCAAATTTGTGGTAGGTATTCCCGACTTTGAATTATCCACCGAATCCGCCAGAAAAGTTTTACCCCCCCATTTAACTTATAGTCAAGCAGTATATAATATCGCTCATTTAGGCTTATTAATCAAAGCCCTAGAGACGGGTAACGAAGATTGGTTAAAAGAAGCATTACAAGATCAACTTCATCAACCCTATCGCAAAAGTTTAATCAAAGGCTATGACGAAATTCATCAAAAAGTAGTGGAAACAGGGGGATATGGTATGGTAATTAGTGGTGCAGGACCGACTTTATTAGCGTTGACTTCTAGTGATAGTGAGAAAAATATTATTCAAACTATAGAAAAAACATGGCAAAATTTAGGAGTAAAAGCCATTGTCAAATCTCTTAATCTCAACTCCACTGGAGCAATTTTAATTAAGAATTAAGGGCGTTGTTGGATTAGGGTATGATTTTGAGGGATAGGGTGATGAGGGGTAGGGGTGATTACTCTCCAGAAACTAAAACTTATAGTTAATAGCAGAAAGCTTTGCTATAATGCAGTTTCTGAGGTTATTTTGCGAGGCAAATATTACCCCTTTTCCCTGCCTCGTCAGAGGCTTATTACTTATTACTCATGACTTAAAAAAGAGATTCATACCTTAAATCAGCAATACCGAATTCAGAATTGCAAACTACGAACTAGGGCATAATATATTATGCCCCTACGAACTATGAACCAAATATTCCTACTCCTAACCCCTAACTTATTATAGATTCAATGAATATAATCCCCCGTTTAATTCCTTTTTACCAACCAGATATTAACACATGGTCATTGGAAGCAAGACTATTACGCTGGTTGACGTTTCTTTGGATTAGCATTGGTTTAATTGTTCTCTTTTCCGCTTCCTACGCCGTTGGCATTGAGGATGGTGGAGATGGTTGGTACTATTTTAAACGACAGTTTTTCTGGGTGATTATCGGTTTAATTATCTTTAAAATTATTATTCAATTACCTATTGATTTTATTTTAAAGTGGTCGGGTTGGGGATATTTACTCTTTCTACTCATGATTGTTTTAACAGTGATGGGTTTGGGGGAGAATATTAATGGTGCAGAAAGATGGTTAAGTTTAGGACCAATTCAAATTCAACCCTCAGAATTGCTTAAACCTTTTCTCATTTTACAAGGTGCTGTGATTTTTGGGGGATGGAAAAAGTTAAACTGGACTAAAAAGGGTTCGTGGTTGGGAATTTTTGCCTTTACTTTAATCTGCATTTTAAAACAACCTAATCTTAGTACAACGGCTTTGTGTGGGATGACTCTCTGGTTAATGGCGTTGGCAGGAGGAGTATCTTATATTCAATTAATGGTAACGGCTATGGGGGGAGTTATGATGGGAGGCTTAAGTGTGATGATTAATCCCTATCAGTTAAGACGTATTACTTCTTTTGTTGATCCTTGGAAGGATGCCAGAGGAGACGGTTATCAATTAGTGCAAAGTTTATTGGCGATCGGATCTGGTGGTGAGTCAGGCGTAGGTTTTGGAATGTCGCAACAGAAGTTATTTTATTTACCTTTTCAATATACGGATTTTATTTTTGCCGTATTTGCTGAGGAGTTTGGTTTTATTGGTTGTTTATTATTAATGTTCATGTTACTCAGTTTTGCTACTATTTCTTTTTTAGTGGCTATTCGTTGTCATCATCCCACTAAACGCTTAATTGCCATGGGAGTAATGATTATTTTGATCGGTCAATCTTTTATTAATATTGGTGTTAACATAGGTGCATTGCCTACTACGGGTTTACCTTTTCCTTTTTTAAGTTATGGTGGTAGTTCTGTTTTGAGTAGTTTAATGTTAGCAGGTTTATTAGTTCGTATTGCTATCGAAACTCATAATGATATAAGTTATGAATGAGGAAAATAATTTCTTAAATAATCGCAATCAAGCCATTGAAAACTATATTCAACGGGTGACGGAGTTAACTCAGTTACAGCAAACTATTCCCACTAATGAGGAATTGCTGAAAATCGCCTCGGATTTGGGTATCAGTGATAGTGAAATTGCCATCGCCCAAAAACAATCTCAAGCTCATTTTCTCCGCGCCCAAGGTTACTATTCCCTTAATCACTGGGAAGATGCGATCGGCGAATTGGAAGAAGCCTTAGCCTTTAATCCCTCTCATTTACCCATGTTACATTTATTGATTAATGCCTATATCGGTAGATGGAAAGATAAACATAATCGTCAGGATGAAAGCAAGGCAAGACTGAGAATTAAACAGTGTTTAGAAATTCAACCAGATGATCAAGAATCTCTCAAATTACTGGCAAAATTAGATCAAGCCATTCGTCTTCATAAATATCGTTTTTGGGGGATTGGAGCGGTTAGTATTTTATTTTGTGGCTCGATAATTGGCTTTTTTATTTCCGATAATATACCCCTAAATTTACTTAATAAAAATGATCAATTAATTCAAACGTTAGAGCAAGAATTGACCTCAGAAATAGATAGTTTAAAAAGAGAACAAACTTTGTTGTACAATCAAACTTTAGAACAATTAAGAAATCAGCAAATAATTAACAATGATTTAGAAAATAGAATTATCGAGTTGCAAAATCAAATTAAAAATTTAGAGCAGAAAAATCAAGAACTTTTTAATAGAATTAATCAAAACCAACCCTCAGACAATCCATTAAATCAAATACCTCAACCAAAATCAGAAATTAATGAATAAACAAGGATTAGCAATACATACTACCACTGGTGAATTAGGAGTTGCTTTTGTCGATAATCAAGGCGTTTATCATTGTCAATCATGGGATTTAGGCAGAGATTTAGCCAATCAATTACAAGTCAAATTGCAAGAGTTTATTACCCCTTTATCTTCTTGGTTACATTTGGATTTTATCGTAAGTGCGATCGGACCGGGTAGTTATACTAGCACAAGAATTGGAGTGGTTACAGCTAAAACTTTGGCACAACAATTAAATATCCCTGTTTATGGTATTTCTACCCTCGAAACTTTAGCTTGGAGTGAGGGAATAAATAAGACAGAAAATGAAATTTTAGCCATAGAAATGAAAGCCAATAATGAGGATATTTATGGGGGAATTTATGAATGGAAAAATCAATATGATTTATTAGTAAATTTACTACCCGATCAACAATTAAATAGAGTAAAATGGTTTGATATTGTTCAAAAATACAAAAATAAATACCATGAAAAATTTAATCTTATATCTGGAGATAAAAAGATAGGTTATGTTGCAAAATATTTATTAGACATTGCTCTAATTAAAATTAAAAATTATCAAAATATAGATAATAATAATTGGCAAAAATTAACGCCATTTTATAACTAGAGTTTGCTGAAAAAATACTCAAGTTTGAACTCAGATTAATTGTGCGATCGACACCAGAGTTCGATCGCATTATCTGAATCTGTACCACTCAGATGATTCACTCTATGAACCAAAAATTAGGAGTATGCACCCAAATTGTCGATTATGTCCTCTACATATTAATCAAAATAAGGACTAAAGCTCATAAGATCTTAAAAGACTTGATTTTTTTTAATAAAAATAATGATAATATATTGCAATAACTAATGAAAACCCATGAAACTGAACACTGAAACTGTACAAATTCCTAATCAAGACTTATTGATTTCTGCTTATTTAGCCCAACCAGATTCTCAAGAAGAATTAACTGCTATTATAGTGGTTCAAGAAATTTTCGGGGTAAACGAGCATATTCAAGATATTACTGCTCGTATTGCAAAGGAAGGTTATATTGCGATCGCCCCTGCTCTCTATCAACGTCAAGCCCCTAATTTTACCGCAGGTTACACCCCTGAAGACGTTAAAATCGGGAGAGAATACAAAAATCAAACCAAAGCCGAGGAGTTATTGAGCGATATTCAAGCTACCATCGATTTTCTCTATCAATTACCGAGGGTGAAAAAAACAGGAGTAGGTGCGATGGGATTTTGCTTTGGTGGTCATGTTACATACTTAACAGCAATTCTCCCAGCAATTAAGGCTACAGCGTCCTTTTACGGGGCAGGAATCACTAATTGGTGTCCGGGGTCAAATTCCGCTACTATCGAGAAAACAAAGGATATTAAGGGCAAAATATGCTGTTTCTTTGGGGAAAAAGATGCTAGTATCCCCCCCGAACAAGTAACACAAATTGAGTCAGAACTACAAAAATATCAAATACCCCATCAAATATTTCGTTATCCAGATGCGGAACACGGTTTTATGTGCGATCGCCGCTCTAGTTATCATGAAGAATCAGCCAAGGACGCATGGGAAAAGGTTTTGGAATTAATGAGGAATGAGTTATGAGTGATAAGTAACGAATTTTTAATTTCTAACTCCCAATAGCAAACCCTAATTAAGCTAAAATGCGATCGCACCTTTGTATTCAGTTTTTTGAGCATTAGCAGACTCACCGCAAGTGCGAGGAGTAGGGAAAATTTTAGTAGGATTAGCCAAACCTTTAGGATTAAAACTACTTCTGACATATTGCATAGTTTCCAAATCCGTTTCCGTAAACATATCACTCATATAGCATTTTTTATCGCTACCAATGCCATGTTCCCCAGAAATACTACCACCAACACGGACACATAATTTAAGAATTTCTCCCCCTAACTCCTCTACCGTTTCAAAAGCACCCTCAACAGCTTCGTTATAAAGAATTAACGGATGTAAATTACCATCTCCTGCATGGAAAACATTAGCGATGCGATAACCATACTTTTCGCTTAACTGATTGATTTCCGCTAACACTTCGGGTAACTTAGAACGAGGTACAACCCCATCCTGTACAAAATAATTCGGGCTAATTTTACCCATCGCCGCAAAAGCAGCCTTTCTACCCTTCCATAATTTTAAGCGAGTTTCCTGATCATTAGCAGAAGTAATACTTCCCGCCCCCCATTGACGGCAAATTTGAGCTACCTTTTCCTTATAGTTTTTCACCTCTACTTCTAAACCATCCAATTCCACCAATAAGATAGCCTCCGCATTGCGGGGATAACAGTCAGTCGCCACCACATCCTCCACCGCATTGATACTAAAATTATCCATCATTTCCATACCCGCAGGGATAATACCAGCTTGAATAATACCTGCGACTGCTTTTCCTGCATCTTCAACACTTTGGAAATCCGCTAAAACAACACAGATAGACTCAGGGGTTTTGAGAATTTTTAAGGTAATTTCTGTGGCAATGCCTAAAGTGCCTTCAGAGCCTACAAATAAGCCTGTTAAGTCAAATCCGGGTATTTCTGGCACTCTACCGCCAATTTTCAGAATTTCTCCCTCAGCAGTCACAATGGTTAAACCTAAGACATGATTAGTCGTTGTACCATATTTAAGACAATGAACCCCTCCAGAATTTTCCGCCACATTACCACCAATAGAGCATATAATCTGACTAGAGGGATCAGGAGCATAATAAAAACCTGCACCACTGACTGCTTGTGTCACCCAATTGTTAATAATGCCGGGTTGCACTACTATACGCTGATTTTCATAATCAATATCTAAAATTTGACGCATTCTTGCCGTAACAATTAACACGCAGTCTTCCACTGGTAATGCCCCCCCTGATAAACCTGTACCAGCCCCTCGTGCGATCCAAGGAATTTCGTATTGGTTACATATTTTGACGATTTCCGCAACTTCTTCAGTGGTTTTTGGTAAAGTAACTAATGCAGGGCGTTGACGATATTGCGGCAAACCATCGCACTCATAAGTAAGAAGTTCGTCTTTTCGTTTTACAACCCCATTTTTCCCTAAGACTGCTTCGAGTTTTTTTATGATTGGTTGCCATTTATTGCCACTAGAAGATAAAAACATAATAAATAATTTTTATAAGCCCGTTTATGTATTTTATAATAGGATAACAAAATAATCGGAGGTAGTCGTAATGGTAGCCCAATTAGGTGATTTCCAAGAAAGAATATGCCAATCTTCTCAATAATTCCCCCTTTTTTAAGGGGGGTTAGGGGGGATTGTACGGGTATAATTATTGTCAGAAATCACCTTAATCAAAAACCAGAAAACTTCAAAGTCTTTTGATTAAATTATTTGGCTCTCTTACTTTGAATATGTAAATTGTTGGTTAGGAAAAGGTGTCAGGTGTCAGGTGTCAGGTGAAATAAAACTGTTAATTTATAAAAATTATATTTTTGTTAAATTCCTTCCTTATTTTATAAGGTTTATAGCAATTATTTTCTAATAATTTGTCATAACTACTGTCGGGTTGAATAATATTGAACTAGGCATTGCCCACCGTCTTTATTACTATTATCTTTGAATAACTTTTTCTCTTTGGTAGGATAAAACCGCTAAATAATAAAAAAGAAATGTTGCCCAAATTAACCATAGTATATTGAGAAAAATTAGGCTATTATTTCCATTATTGATTATCGATTCTACTAAGGTACGATAATGATAAAAAGGCAATAACACTAATAAATCTCCTAACCACGAAAACTTATCAGGAATTGAAATAGGAAATATCCAACAAAAAATGGGAATTAATATTAATGAATATCCTAAAATAGAATCGGCACTTTTTGGTTCAAGGACAAAACCTAATATAATTCCTAGTAAGCCAAAAGGAATAATACCAATGATTAACACCGCCGTAAGAGTAAATAAGTTATTTACTATTTCAATGTGTGCAACAGAAGTTATTAAAGTAAAATAAACTACGGTAAAAACACTGCAAATTAGACTAACAGCAGTTAATTTTGCACCAATATAGAAAGTTGATGGTAATGGTGTAGCTTTTAATAAATTTAACCATTTTTCTGATCTTTCTACCACAATTCTTTTTGCTAATCTATCAATAACAATGGTGAATAAAAATAAACCACAAATAGCACTTAATGGTAAACTTAAATCTGTTTTAAGAATATTATTTCCCGATACTTTAAGTAAAAATGGAATAAGAAAAGGTATCACAAATATTCCTAACAAATATAAAGGAGTGCGTAAAATTTGTATAACTTCAAAGTTAATTTGTTGAAAAAACATCTTTAAATAAGAAGGGGATTCTACTTCATTTAAAGTGTCAGAAGGAAGATTTTCTGTTGATGATATATTCTCAGAATTTTCGGTTAACTGACTATTACCAGATACTTTAGAATGTTTAGTTAAAGTAACGATTCTTGGTTTTAATAAATCTAATTCTTCTTGATCAGATTTATTATTTGTCACCATGAGAATTGTTTTACCTTCTTGACGACATTTTTTTATTTGTTTCCAGAAGGCTTCATAACCACTTTCATCTAAGTTTCTAGTTGGTTCATCTAATATTAATAATGTGGGATTCCCTATTAATGCTAAGGCAAAATATAACCTTTGTTTTTGCCCTCCTGATAAGTCTGTAGCCCAAGATTCTGCTTGATCTTCTAAATCAACTCTGGTTAAAACTTCTTCTATACTCAACGGATTAACATAATAACTTTGCCATAAGGAGATTAATTCTTTTACCTTAATATTGCTTGGTATTTCAGTGTTTTGAAGTACATAACCTATTTTAGTTTTAGACACTGAATCTTGCGGGGATAAACCCATTAATTTAACTGTGCCGTGAGTGGGCTTAACTAAACCTAAAATTAAGTTTAGTAAGGTAGTTTTTCCTGCTCCATTTTCTCCTTTTAAGACTAAAAATTCACCTTTTTTCAGGTTTAAATTAATATTTTCTAAAACTTCATTGCTAGGAGAAAATAAATCTTTTTGGAACTTTTTAGATACTTGGTTCATTTCGATTACATTCATATCAAAGACTAAAATATTGTTGTAAAAAAATCAAGATGTTGAGATTCCTCGACAAGCTCGGAATGACGATTTTTATTTAGTGTAAGTAAATTCTGTTTTACAGAGAAACTTGCATTAATAACCAAATTCCTATGGCAATTCCCACCGCAGGAAGTAAAGGAAGTCCTAGAGTAGTTGCGATCGTATAACCCGCTACACCGCCAATAAGTGCGAACAAATTAAAAGTATCGGGAGGATCAATAATACAACCGTCATTAAATAAACAGATATTATGATCGCCAGAAAAGACAGAAAACGTAGCAATAACAGCTATAAATAAAAATACTCCCAGAAAAATAGTTTTCAAGTTCGATGAAAAAGCAAATTGATGATTTTTAGTCATGATATTTCCTTGTGGTAGTGGAGGGGATAATTCTATATTTTCCTTGTCTGTGATGATATTAGAAGGATTGATTGGTGAAGGAGTGATGTCTTGAGATTGAGTTTCTGGTTTCATGGTCATTTCTTGTATTTATATATGTTTAATGTAAGTTATCGACAATACTTTTAAGGAGAAAATAAGAACCGACACCGATTCCTGCTACTAGGGTTACGGGAGCAGCTGCGATCGCCAATACTCCAGCAATAACGATCGCCCCAGTACCTGCTACCAATTCAGGATGTGTTTTTACAAAGTCGATGATATTTCCATTTTCACAGATAGCATCTGGGGGACAAATGGGCTTCATAGGAACAAAAGAATCAGTACATTTTCGAGAAAGATTACTAACTTTTATTAGAGGATAACAAGAATGTTGAATTTCTAAGGTACTATTCACTAAGAGGGGAGTCCAAATCACAAATAGTAGAATTAAGGTGATTTCAACGGATTTTGATCGAACTTGAGTAAAGAGGTTGAGGAATGAAAAATTCATAGAAGTAATCAAGTAACTTATCAGTAAACTTTATTAATGAGATAATAAATTTTTACAATCTTATAGTAATCTAACTAGGGGATAAATTACTTCTAACTTGTAATAGGAATTATGTTAGGATAAAATTAGTAAATTATAGAAAATACGATCGCACCAATGATTAAGGATGAACAATTTACTGAAGCTCATCAACAGTGGGATTTAAAAACTCTTTACACAGATTTAGCCTACGCAAAAGGAAAACCCACGAGCTTATATTAATTATCTTTACCTATAATTGTAGGGTAGGCATTGCCCACCGTCTTTATATCAACAAATAACAGATAAACATGAGTAAAACAGCCTTAATCACAGGTGCATCCTATGGTATCGGAGAAGCATTTGCCAGAGAATTAGCCCATCAAAATTATAATTTAGTATTAGTGGCGCGTTCTCAAGACAAATTAGAGAAATTAGCACAGGAATTGCAAGAAAAAGAGGGAATTAAAGCAATGATTATCCCTCAAGACTTAACCCAAACCAATGCGGGAAAATTAGTCTATGATCAAGTCAATACTCAAGGATGGATCATCGATTTACTGATTAATAATGCCGGTTTTGGGGATTATGGCAATTTCTGCGATCGCGCCTTAGACAAACAAATAAACATGATTCAGTTAAATGTCACCGTCTTAACGGAATTAACGGGATTATTTTTACCCGAAATGAAAAAAAGGGGCAAGGGGAGAATTATCAATGTAGCTTCGATCGCAGGTTTTCAACCCTTACCCTATATGTCGATTTACGGTGCAACCAAAGCCTTTGTCATTAGCTTTAGCGAAGCAATTTGGGCAGAAAATAGGGAATCCGACATTAATATCTTAGCTCTTTGTCCTGGTCCTACGGAATCGAATTTTTTTGAACGTGCAGAATTTCCAACCTCCTTTGGAAAAGGAAAGGAAAATAGTCTTTTCCCCGCCGAAAAAGTAGTCAAAGAAGCTCTTGAAGCCGTAGAAAAGAATCAATGTACTCTTGTAACAGGTGGTATCGGCAATCAAATTATTGTTAACCTCCCCAGATTTTTCCCAAGAGAATTATTAGTATCTGGTGCTGAAAAACAGTTTAGGGCTTAGGAGTTTTTAACAGTGGGTAGGGGTTGAATATATTCAACCCTTACGGAATAATATTTAACCGTTACGGAGTGGAGAGTAGAGGAATAAACCTTAAATCTTAATGCTTTATTTTTTCTAACAAATCATAAAAAGGTAGCCAATCATCTTCCGTCGTAATAGGATGCCAAATAGCTTCAATAATTGCCCTAATTGGAACTATTTGAGGATTATATTGATTTAAACAAGACTGAATTTGATCCAATTCTTCCCTAACAAACATTTCTAAACATCGATGATATAACCTTTTCCAATTATCTAAATTAGAACTTTTTATTTCACTATTTTCTAATACTAATTCATAATTATTATGCCAACCATAGTTAAACTGATGTGCTAAATCCGCAAAGAATTGAGGATAGCTAAATTGGCTTTCTTTTAACAAATCAATAGTTTCTTGAACTAACCTTTTTGCCAAGTTATTATCTAGCTTGAAAAACCCTAATTTTTTCAGCATTAACCCTTGATAATAACCCTGATAGATGCGATCGAACCTTGCCAATTCCTGTTGTAAATCTTCCAAAGACATTACTAATCCTAAAGGTTTCTGTAACAATTCCAAATTCCAACGACAAATTAAAGGTTGATTACCATAACTATATCTACCACCATAGTCAAAATAAGCAGAGGTAAAAGTAGGATCATAAGTATTAATAAAAGCATAAGGGCCATAATCGAAACTTTCCCCAGTAATAGACATATTATCAGTATTGAGAACCCCATGACAAAAACCAGCACTCATCCACTGTGCGGCTAATAAAGCTAATCTATCAATTAACTCCGAGTAAAACTGAGTATAAGGCTTTTCTACTTTGGTTAAGTGAGGATAATAGTAGAAAATAACATGATCCAGTAAATTTTGCACTAAATCAGGACGTTGAAAATAATATAACCGCTCAAAACTACCAAAGCGAATATGAGACTGACTAAATCTTACCATCACCGCGCTACGAGTAGGAGAAGGCTCATCCCCACGCCATAAAGCCTCCCCCGTTTCTATCAGCGAAAAACAACGGGAAGTATTCACTCCCATACGAGACAAAGCCTCTCCAGCGATAATTTCCCTTATTCCCCCCTTCAAAGTTAACCTACCATCAGCTTGACGGGAATAGGGTGTTCTTCCAGAGCCTTTTGTGCCAAAATCATATAAAATCCCATCTTTCCCCCTGATTTGCCCATAAAGAAAACCTCTACCGTCTCCCAATTGTGGATTATAAACCCCAAACTGATAACCATGATACTTTAACGCCAGAAAAGGGCGTATGAACTCAAATTTACCAAAAGCCTCAATCCAGTCATTATCTTTTACTTCTTCTTGATTTAAACCGATAATGGGCAATAAATCATCATTACGAAATCTGAGAATATGTTGAGGGAAATCGGCGGCAGTAACTATATCATAATAGTCATGCCCCAAATTTTCCATTGCTGGTTCGTATTCTAGGTTAAGAAAGGGATTTGTCATGAAAAAATGAATAGTGAATAATGAATAATGAATAATTGATAAATAAAATAGCTTACTGATTAATTTCAATGATTTTATTTGTGGTAGATAAGCCCGATTTTATAACAACTTGAGATTTATTCACCCCAAATTCTTTGGCAATAATAGTGATTAATTCTTGATTAGCTTTACCATCTACAGGAGGAGATTTGAGATTAACAACCCAAGTATTATCTTCTTTTTTGTCAATAATCTGCTTTTTTGATCTTGGTTTGACTTTAACACTAATTTTCATTAACTTCCCCAAAATTAATTCTGGTATTGCTGATTTAAGGTATGAATCTCGTTTTTAAGTAATAAGTAATTACCGCTTCCCCTCATCACCCTATCCCCCTATCTCCTCATCACCCTATCCCCCTATCCCCTCATCACCCTATCCCCCTATC
>CAYPDC010000092.1:0-16370 GCA_964409355.1 uncultured Cyanobacterium sp. | reverse complement strand
TCTGGCTCTTCTACAGTAGTTATGATAAATTATTAGAAAATAATAGCTATAAACCTTATAAAATAAGGAATAAATTATAACAAAAATGTAATTTTTATAAATTAACAGTTTTATTTCACCTGAAACCTTTTCCTAAGCAATAATTTACACGACGAGAAGTAAGAGAGTCATTTTCTTTTTTATCCTTACGTTGCGAGAAAACAAATACACTTACATATTAACTCACTTTTCTAAGGTCAAATAATATTATCAGCACAATCCGTATATTCCCCTTAAATTTAGAGTAAACATAAAGATTTGTTACGTTTAGGGAAATTATGGGCAAAATTTACCTCTGAAGGCTCGATCGTCTCTCAATTTTGTTTACAATAAAGATGGCGGAGACAAAGTTTCCGTTCACTCCTCACACCATAAACCGCTCTTACTTCGGTAGGGGCGGATTTCTTTTGAAAATCGCAATTGTGTAAACTTATAGTAATAATTATCAGCAAGAGTCTCAAGATCTGGTATGGTAAAATCTGATAGTATTTAAAATGCAAATAACTTTAGTTTAAGGAAATAAGTGCAATGTCAGAAGTGGCAGAAGTTAAAGAATCAGACTTTAAAGAAGTTGTTTTAGATAGTGAATTGCCTGTATTAGTTGATTTTTGGGCTCCTTGGTGTGGTCCTTGTCGTATGGTTGCACCTGTAGTGGAAGAAATTGCTCAACAATACGAAGGTAAGATTAAAGTCGTTAAATTAAATACCGACGAAAATCCTCAAATTGCAAGTCAATACGGAATCCGCAGTATTCCTACTTTAATGGTGTTTAAAGACGGTGAAAAGAAAGATATGGTAGTGGGTGCTGTGCCTAAAACCACTTTATCTAATACCCTTGAAAAACATCTTTAAAACTTTTTTAGAATCCATGTTTCCCACGTTGACTTATTTTATTTCTGCGTGGGAAGTTTTGTTTGATTAGGAATTATGAATTGACAACTAAACAGTTTATAATTTTAAAACCTACAATCCGAACCTAAATTTATTACTTATACCCTCGTTATAATGTCTTTAGTTGATTCTTCTTCCCTGACTGCCATTAAAAATTTAGTTAATAATTTACCCGCAACCAAAAAGAGTAAATGGCTTCAAAAAAGTTTTAAAACTCTAATTAGAATTGTGGAAAAAAAAGAACTCGATCGCCTCGAATGGAAGATATTAACAGGAACTTTAAAAGATTTAGAAAGAGGATTTAAGACTTTTTCTGACTATAAAAATAAACGAAAAATAACCGTTTTCGGCTCTGCTAGAACCCCAGTGGATAGCCTAGAATATCAATTAGCAAAAGAATTTTCTCAAGCTATTTCTGAGTTAGGATTTATGGTATTAACAGGCTCAGGAGGGGGAATTATGGCGGCAGGAAATCAGGGGGCAACAGCTGAAAATTCCTTCGGTTTAAATATTAAATTACCCTTTGAACAAACTCCTAATAAATTTATCTTAAATGATCCTAAATCAATTAATTTTAGATACTTTTTTACCCGTAAATTATTCTTTCTAAAAGAAAGCGATGCCATCGCCCTTTTTCCCGGAGGATTCGGCACACAAGATGAGGCATTTGAGACTATTACCCTTTGTCAAACAGGAAAACAACCTTTAATTCCCGTGGTTTTAATTGACAAACCGGGGGGCAAATATTGGCAGAATTGGCATAATTATTTGGTGGAAAATCTCTTGGAGAGGGGTTATATTCAAGAAGACGATACCAAGATGTATCAAATTACCGATAATGTTGAATTTGCTTGTAAAATTGTCACTGACTTTTATCGAGTTTATCACTCTAGTCGCTATATCGAAAAATTGTTTATGATTCGCCTAAACTATAATTTAACGGATAAGCAAATTGCTGAATTAAACGATAAATTTGCTGATATTTTGTTATCAGGAAAAATCGAAAGAAGAATACCACCAGTATCTGAAAAAGATGACTTAAAACTACCTCAAATTGCCTTTCATCTACAAGGAAGAAAATTCAGTCGTCTTTATCAAATGATTAATCTCATCAATACTTTCCCTTGCGAAGAATCCCCCTATTGTCTTCCCCAATATCGTTAGGAGGGATGGCTTTTTCTTATATTTATTTTCAATAAAATTTTAAGATGTTAGAAATAAATCAATTAACTAAATTTTATGGTAACAAAAAGGTATTAGATGAGTTAAATCTGCATATTAATAAAGGGGAAATTTGTGGTTTGTTAGGGGCAAATGGTGCAGGAAAAACCACAACAATTAATCTTATCTGTGGCTTGTTAAATTATACCTCCGGAAGTATCTTTATTAATAGGGAAAAACTTTCACATAAAACTAAGTATTTATTAGGGGTTTCCCCTCAAGAAAATTTGCTTTATCCTTATCTTAGTTGTGTTCAAAATTTGGCTTTTTTTGGCAAACTTTATGGTTTAAAAGGCACTAAGTTGAAGTCTTCTATTTATCAATGTTTAGAAGCCGTAAATTTATTAGGTAAAAAAGATGAAACGGTTTCGGCTTTAAGCGGAGGTATGCAAAGAAGGTTAAATATAGCAGTAGCTTTAATACATCATCCTCTATTATTAATTTTAGATGAACCAACTACGGGATTAGACATTGAGTCACGGTATGATATTTGGCAATTAATCCTGGGTTTAAAACGTGAGGGAATGACTATTTTATTGACTACTCATTTGCTTGATGAGGCAGAAAAGTTGTGCGATCGCATCTGTATTATGAAACAGGGAAAAATTATTAAGGAAGGTAGTTTAGATAAACTAAAGACTGTTTTACCTGCAAAAGAACTAATTTTTATAAAATGCAATCAAGAAGAAAAATTAATTGAATTGGCAAAAAAACAGGGATTTGACTACCGTTATTATCAAGGAGAACTAGCTATTCTTACCAGAGAAATAATGGATTTGTCAACAATTATTGATGAATTTTCCGACATTGACTTGACTTCTGTTACAAAAGTTAGTGTTAATTTACAACATATTTATTTAGAAGTAACAATTAACAATTAAGTATTTATAATTAAAGATAACGATTAATCGCTTTTTTAAAAATTTGTAAAGTAACTGCTGTGCGTTTACGAAAAAATTACAAAATAGACTTAAACTGTGAATATCCTTGCCCTTGTCGCCGTAAAGGAAGATTAAAACCCATTATCTTGACAGAAGCTATGGGGTGTGACAAGTGTCAACAAATTTTTGTCTTAGGGGAAAATCAGGAATATATTGAGCAATTAAACCCAACTTATCCTTATAAGAAAAGATGGCGTTGGCTAGGAAAACGGTGGATTAGTGCTCAAAAACCTTGGCAGGAAAGTTATTTTTTACTCGGTGTTTTCTGTTTTTTCTTCTCGATTTTAGTGGCAACTCCTCTACTGATTACCTTAACGGGAGGATTTAACTTAATCTCTGGTATCATGGTAGGATTGATATTCATATCAGTATGTTTTTCTTTGTGGTTTGTTTATAGCCGATCACGTTAGTATTATGAATGATTCTTCTTCCCCCCCAATTGAGATTATTACCCAACAGGCACACCAAGCATTTATTCAAATGGGTATTATCAAAGGCGTTGAGCGTTCAAAGGCTGTCAAACAAATGGCTATTAAACTCAAAGAATGTCTCGATGATATTTTACAGGCTAATACCTTGGATTTGGAAATAAGTAAGGAAATGGCAGTGCCAGATTTAATTTCTAATTGGTTAAAGTTGACTCCCCAAAGATTAGAAAGTGCGATCGAAATACTAGAAACCTTGGCAGAGTTACCGGATCCCTTTCAGAAGGTAATCAATTCGCCGTATCAGGTGACATACTGTCAAAACTACTCTCAATTAATGCCTTTAGGGGTAATTGCTTTCATTTATGAGGCTTTACCAGAATTAGCGATTATTATTGCTGGTTTAGCCATTAAAACTGGTAATTCTTTGATTTTAAGGGGCAGTAGTGAGGCTAGTAACACTAACTCTATTATTACTCAGGCTTTGCAAATCGCTTTAGAAGATGTGGATTTTCCCAAGGGTTGTTTACAGTTTCTACCATCAGAACAAGGTTTTAAGATTGAGGATTTAGTAACCCAAGATCAATATATCAATCTGATTATACCTTATGGCCGACCCAGTTTAATTCAAGAGGTGACACAAATTGCCACTGCCCCTGTGTTAAAATCTGCTATGGGTAATTGTTATTTATATTGGTCATTATGTCACGACTTGGATTTAGTTAGACATATTATTGTCGATAGTTATAATACCATTCCTGATCCCGTAAATGCGATCGAAAAAGTGTTAATTAGTAATCAACAAAAATCTAACTCCATTATCCGTTTATTTAATCATTTAAAAGAGCAAAAATTCACTCTTTTAGGAGATGAAGTTCTAGTGAATGAGTACCCAGATCATTTACAGTTAATTGCCTCTGAAATGTGGGGAAAACCCTTTTTAAATCATACTATTGCCTTTCGTTTAGTGGATAATTTATATTCTGCTATTGCTTGGATCAATAATTATAGCAGTGGTCATGCTAATTGTTTAGTCACCGACTCCTATCAAGAAGGACGAATGTTTGCGATGGAGACAGATTCCGCTTTAGTTTATGTTAATTCCTCTCCTCGCTTTTATCGTTATTTACCCGGTAGCAATTCTGTTTTTTTAGGCATTTCTAATCAAAAAGGACATCGCCGAGGATTAATCAGTTTGGAAACATTTACTACTCTTAAACAAATTGTAGTTGGTAGTGGAGAGGTGTAAGCTAATTCCAGCCAACATTGCGGAAGGAAAAGTCTGATCGATGTTAACTCCGAACTCCGAATTCTTGTTAATCAGAAATTCTTTGGCGAAAATCGTCAATAGTCATTTTTAAACCATCCTTAAGGGGAATAGTCGGTTGCCAATCAAGATATTGTTTGGCTTTGGTTATGTCGGGTTGTCTCTGTTTGGGATCATCTTCTGGTAAAGGCTTATAAATCAATTCTGTCTCTGGATTCACCATTTCTTGAACTGTTTTTGCCAATTCTAAAATGCTATATTCTCCCGGATTGCCCAAATTAACAGGTCCAACATAATCATTATTCATCAACCGCATTAAGCCTTCTACTAAGTCAGAAACATAGCAAAAACTGCGAGTTTGTGATCCATCACCATAGACAGTTAAAGGAATACCTCTCAAGGCTTGAGCAATAAAATTACTCACCACTCTACCATCATTTTCCAACATTCTCGGTCCATAGGTATTATGACAGAAAACCCCATAAGTTCCGCCGATGAAATTTTCGTATTCAGGTACAGAAAAATCATAGACATAATCATCAATGATAAATTCTTCTATGTGTTTCACGTGTCCCCAAACGATGTCACCGGTGGTGTTTGTTTCTAGTTTTTGATTAGCTTTATCTAACTGCAATAAATCACAATTTTCTAATCCTTTAACAGTGATTTTATAGCTTTGATCTTTTTCACGATCTCCTTTTTTAACAGTAGTTAGGAAATTAGAAACACCACCAACAATGCCAAATTTTGCTAAAATTAACACCAGCTTTTCGATAATTTTTTGACTGGAGCTATTAAATATTAATAATTCAGCATTGCTTTTGTTATCAAGGTTTTCATTACCTTCCCAAAAACCATGTAAGAAATAAACTAACTGATTTTTTGGTAATTGTAAAATCCAATTAGGTAGATCTTTTTTACTGCTTAATTCTTGACCAAGTTCTAAATATTTAATAACTAATTGAACAATAATTTGGGAATTAATCCGCACTGATGGAGCTTTCTTTTTATTATGGCGAATTTTTGCTTTATAACCAAATAAGTTTTTAGTAATTTGAATTAGTTTGTCTAAATATTTCAGATTAGATTTGAATAAAAGTTGATAATCTCCATCTCGATAAACTAAACATCCTTCTGCTAAATAAAATCCTAAAAACCAGAGAAATTCCTCTATATTTTCAATATAGTTTTTGATTTCAACATCAGAATATTGGACTTTAAGAGAAGATTTTTGATCGGCTGGTAATTTCAAATAATTCCACAAGGCTACTGGTATTTGATTATGGACTTCAAAGCCTTTAATTTCTCCCCAATGTTGCGTTGAATCAATGCCAGAAAAAGAGAGATAATTGCAGATTTCTTGGTGATATTTTTCAAGATAGCTAATAGTTTGATTGCTCATTATGTCTAAACTATCAGAGGGTAATTTATCAGCAATAAAGAAAGGAGTAAGGGGTTGATCCATAAAGGGAATAAGATGAGGAATTGCGATGTCATCCCCTACTTTTAATTCTTTGCCAAAAACTGCTTGAGGTAAGCCTTTTTCATCTCTAGTAAATAGGCTATGATCCTCAGTAATTTTTACTTCTTTTCCCCAAGTGGTTTGAATAACATAACCTCTTTTTTTTACTGGATGTTTCCAAATAGCAGAAATGGGTTTTAATACTGTTTGATTCTCGTGATTAAAACAGGGAACAAATACATCCTCGATGTTATTATGAATGCGATCGAAACAATCAGCAAATGTTTCATAATAGAGTTTATTTCCCTGATAATAAATAACTTTTTGATCCCCTGTTAAACTATTAAAAATTCGGGCAACTCTAATTTCGAGTTTGTGTTCACGATAGTAGTCGAAGGCAAGAGTTTCCGCTACTCTTTTTCCTTCGTCATAACAACTACGAAGCCCAATACAGTTAACATTTCCCCGATATTCTTCGGTTTGGGGATGGACATCGGGATCTCCATATACTTCAGAAGTGGAAGCTAATAAAAATCTTGCTTTTACTCTTTTTGCTAACCCTAACATATTAATAGTTCCCAAAACACTTACCTTTGTGGTTTTGATGGGGTTATATTGATAATGAATGGGGGAAGCAGGACAAGCTAAGTGATATATCTGATCTACTTCTAAGCGGATGGGTTCGGTAATGTCATGACGTATTAACTCAAAACGGGGATGGTTAAACCATTGTTTAATATTATCTTTTGTCCCAGTATAGAAGTTATCTAAGCATAACACTTCGTGTCCTTGTTCCATGAGGCGATCGATGAGGTGCGATCCGACAAATCCTGCACCACCAGTGACTAATATTCTCATAATGACAGTAGTTTTTGATCCAAAATTAACTTCTAAGTTAACCTGTCTTGGTAACTTTGAGCAAATATATTGGGCAAGTTAGAAGAATATGATAAGGTGATAGTTGGATTTATTTGTCTAGGATGGTTTGTTACTATGTCAACATCGGCTCAAAAGTTATACGAGGGTAAAGCCAAGATTGTCTATACAACGGAAAAAGAGCAAGAATATTTAACTTATTTTAAAGATGATGCCACCGCTTTTAATGCCCAGAAAAAAGGCTCGATCGCAGGTAAGGGGGAAATTAACTGTACAGTATCTTCAGCTTTGCTACAGTGGTTAGAAAACAACGGCATTCCTACTCATTTTATCGCTCAACCTTCTCCCCGGGAAATGTTGGTTAAGGCAGTGAAAATCATCCCTTTGGAAGTTGTTGTCAGAAATATCGCCGCAGGTAGTCTCTGCAAACAGACAGGGTTAAATCAGGGAGAAAAATTACCCTTCCCCCTCGTGGAGTTTTACCTTAAAAATGATGATTTAGGAGATCCTTTATTAACGGGCGATCGCCTCTCTATTCTCAATATCATCCCCCCAGAGCAAGTAGAGCAGTTGAAGCAATACGCTTTACAAATTAATCAATATTTACAAGAATTTTTCCTTATGTGTCAAATCATCTTAGTGGACTTTAAACTAGAGTTCGGTTTTGATGGGGAAAATAAGATTATTTTAGCCGATGAAATAAGTCCTGATACTTGCCGTTTATGGGATGAATTGGAACAAGATGCCCAAAAAAGAGTCCTCGATAAAGATCGTTTTCGCCAAGATATGGGCAAAATCGAATCCGCCTATCAACAGGTACAACAAAGAGTTTTAACTCAAATTGAAAAACTTAAGAATAGCTAGTATATTTAAAACAACTAATAAAAATTTGGTGTGTGGCAGTGAACAAAAACAGTAAGAATCATTTAAAGAAATTCCAGATGGGTTTTCTTCGAGGAAAAAAAGACCCTATCAAGCCAAAATCCCTAGATGTTAAGCCTTCTTGTGGATTGGATAAATTGTTAATTAGTAAACAAAATCTCCAAAAAGTCAAGGGTTTGTGGTCAAAATCTCTTACTTTTTCACTGCTATCGATGAGTTTATTCTCTCCCTCAAGGGCGATCGCTGAAAATCAACCGTCATTATCCCCAGAAATCGAACAACCTGCTCATATTCCCATCCCCGTCACTTATCCCTCTCAACCTTTGAATGAGGATGAAACCAGTCAAAATCTTTCAGATGCGCTTACCGAAGGTACTGCTACGCAGATCGCACAAAATTTAATTATTGCCCAAACTCAAGAAACTCCTTCTCCTGAAGGAGAAACTACCCAACAACAAACTACTCCGCCTCAAAATCAACCCACTCAAACAACTCCAACACAACCTAGTAATAATAATACTTCTCAACCATCCCAAGAACCGAGAGTGTTAGTATCTGAAGTATTAGTTACAGGAGTTGATCCGGAATTAACAGACTTAGTTTACAACACTATTCGCACGACACCCGGACGTACAACGACTCGATCGCGTCTCCAAGAAGATATTAACGCCATTTACGCCACGGGTTTTTTCCGTAACGTCCGAGTTACCCCCGAAGATACCCAATTTGGGGTAAGAATCACCTACGAAGTTGAAGCAAACCCCGTTTTAGAGAGAGTCGAAATTGACACCCTCCCCGAAAAAGCCCAAGGGCAGACTCAACTTTTACCGCCAGAAGTAATAGACAAAACCTTTGCAGACCAATACGGGCAAATTCTCAACCTGCGAGACTTACAAGAGGGTATTGCCGAATTGAATAAATGGTACACCGATAACGGCTATGATTTAGCCCAAGTGGTTGGCGCACCCCAAATCAGTGATGAGGGCGTTGTGACTCTGATTATTGCCGAAGGGCAAATCGCTGATATTCAAGTGAAATTTTTTAACAAAGAACAAGAAGAAGCCAACGGTAGCACTAGAGATTTCATCGTCACCAGAGAAATGCAACTCAAGCCGGGGGATATATTTAATAGACGTACTGCCCAACAAGACTTACAAAGAGTATTCGGTTTAGGTATTTTTGAGGATGTTAAACTCTCCTTTAGTCCTGCCGAAGATCCCTCTCAAGTGATAATGAATGTCGAGGTAATAGAAACCAACACAGGATCTCTGGCGGCAGGGGCGGGGATTAGTTCCACTAGCGGTATTTTTGGTACGGTTAGTTATCAAGAAAGAAACTTAGGGGGAAACAATCAAACCGTCGGGGTAGAATTTCAGTTAGGGGAAAGAGAACTACTCTTTGACGTGAGTTATCAAGATCCTTGGATTGGCGGTGATCCTTCTCGTACATCTTATACTGCTAATATCTTCCGTCGTCGTTCTATTTCTTTGGTTTATGATGGGACAGACACCGAAACTATCCGTACTGCTGAAAACAACGATAGTCCGAGGGTTGTGCGAACTGGTGCAGGTATTTCCTTCTCTCGCCCCATCGCCGAAAATCCGTTCTCTAAACCTGATTGGGTTCTTAGTACAGGATTACAATATCAACACATTGAAGTTCAAGACGCAGACGGCGATCGCGCCCCCCGTTCAGGAGAAGCCTTTGGTAATCAAAAACTCGCTTATAATGCCAGTGGTATTGACGATTTAATTACTTGGCGTGTTAATGCCTCTCAAGATACCCGGAATAATGGTTTAACACCCACTAGCGGTAGTTTACTGCTTTTAGGTACAGAACAAACCCTCCCCGGCACTGGAATACTATTTAACCGTATCCGTGCTAGTTATAGCTATTATATTCCCGTTGGCTGGATTAACTTTGACTTCACTGAAGGACCTCAAACCCTTGCCTTTAACTTTCAAGGAGGTACAGTATTAGGAGATTTACCCCCTTATGAAGCCTTTGTTATTGGTGGTAGTAATTCGGTTCGAGGATATGGGGAAGGAGACTTAGGAAACGGGCGATCGTACTTCCAAGCTACCGCAGAATATCGTTTTCCCATCATCTCCTTTGTCGGAGGTGCATTATTTTTCGACTACGGCACAACATTAGGATCTGGAAATGCCGTTATCGGTAAACCTGCCGAAGTGAGAGGCTTAAACGGCGATGGTTTTGGCTATGGCTTAGGAGTAAGAGTTAAATCCCCCGTCGGACCTATCCGTATCGACTATGCTATTAATGATGAGGGCGATAGTCGTATTCACTTTGGTATCGGAGAGAAGTTCTAAGAGTTCGGAGTTCAGAGTTCGGGGTGGGAAGCATGGGGAAGAAATGTTTCCTAATTCACCTGACACCTGTTAGGTGGTGATCAAGCTATTACAGCGACTGCACATAAACTGGCTCGTACTTTTTATCATCTCTGGAAGTATTAAAGATGCTTATATTGATTAGGAAAATTAAGGAGAATCGCATTTATTAGATAGAGGTTATTTCCTTCTGATGAGATAGTATAATATTAGAGAACATAAAAAATAAAATATACGTCTTAACTTAAGCTCGGCAGTCTTATGCTAAAATCCCAATCATCCAAATTTTCCATTGATAATAGTTACTCTCTTAATATTACTTCTCACAGGGAGGAGAAAATCTATAATAATACTGTGCCGATGGTAGTGGAATCTTCCGGCATGGGTGAAAAGGTTTTTGATATTTATTCTCGGTTATTAAGAGAGAGAATTATTTTTTTGGGTACGGCTATTGATGATAAATTAGCAGATGCGATCGTAGCTCAACTTCTTTATTTGGAAGCAGATGATCCCGAAAAAGATATTTATATTTATATCAATTCTCCGGGTGGTTCAGTTTATGCGGGGATGGCTATTTATGACACCATGCAACAAATTAAACCCGATGTTTCTACTATTTGTTACGGTATCGCCGCTAGTATGGGGGCGTTTCTTCTCTCTGGTGGTGCAAAAGGCAAACGTTTAGGCTTACCTAACTCCCGTATTATGATACATCAACCTTTAGGGGGAGCACAAGGACAAGCCAGTGATATTGAAATTCAGGCGAAGGAAATTCTCTACATCAAAAATAAATTGAATGAGTTGTTGGCGGATCACACTCAACAACCCTTAGAAAAGATTAGTGTAGATACAGAAAGGGATTTCTATATGTCATCAACAGAAGCTAAAGAATATGGACTGATTGATGAAGTGATTATTCGTGAAGGTATTAGTTTACCTCTCAGTCGAAGCTCGATCGACCTCAGTGAAGCACTCTAGGGACTTTAGTTTTATATTATACTGTTTACTACATTAACTTAAATTTTATGTCTAAATACGACTCTCATCTAAAATGCTCATTCTGTGGCAAATCTCAGGAACAAGTAAGAAAATTAATCGCAGGTCCTGGGGTTTATATTTGTGATGAGTGTGTGGAATTGTGTAACGAGATTTTAGAGGAAGAATTAATGCCAGGATCTCGTCATCAGCATAACCATCCCCCTCAGAAGTCTAATAACCGTTCACCGAAAAAAGGGAATTCCCCCCATAAGCCTTTGACTTTGTCAAAATTACCCAAACCAAAACAAATTAAAGAATTATTAGATCAATATGTCATTGGTCAAGATGAGGCGAAAAAAGTCCTTTCTGTGGCAGTTTATAACCATTATAAGCGTTTGACGGTGGCAGAAAATAACCCACCCACAGAGAAAAATAAAGAGGAAAGTATTGAGCTACAAAAATCGAATATTCTTTTAATTGGTCCTACGGGTTCTGGAAAAACTTTATTAGCACAAACTCTGGCAAATATTCTTGATGTTCCCTTTGCGATGGCCGATGCTACCACTTTGACGGAGGCGGGTTATGTGGGAGAAGACGTAGAAAATATCCTCTTACGTCTGTTACAGGTATCTAATTTGGAGGTAGAGGAAGCCCAACGGGGTATTATTTATATTGATGAGATTGATAAAATTGCCCGTAAGAGCGAAAATCCTTCCATTACAAGGGATGTTTCTGGGGAGGGTGTACAACAAGCGCTATTAAAAATGTTAGAAGGAACAGTGGCAAATGTACCGCCTCAAGGGGGCAGAAAGCATCCCTATCAAGATTGTATCACTATCGATACTAGCAACATTTTATTTATCTGCGGTGGTGCGTTTGTCGGCTTAGATAGAATTGTAGAACAAAATCAAGAGAAAAAAATCCTCGGTTTTCAAATTCCTGCGGAAAATACTACCAAGGAAGAAAGGGTGTCTAAAGCGGCCCGTCAACTGCAACCTGATGATTTGGTGCGTTTTGGCTTAATTCCTGAATTTGCTGGACGTTTACCCGTTGTAGCGGTCTTAGATCCTTTAAATGAGGAGGCTTTGATGGAAATTCTTACTCGTCCTCGTAATGCCTTAGTTAAACAATATCAAAAATTGGTGGGCATGGATAACGTAATTTTAGAGTTTGAACCAGAAGCCATAAAAGCGATCGCACAAGAAGCATATCGTCGTAAAACGGGGGCGAGGGCTTTAAGAGGTATAGTAGAAGAAATTATGCTCGATGTAATGTACGAAATTCCTTCCCGTCAGGATTTACAACACTGTGTTATTACCAAAGAAATGGTAGAAAAACGTAGTACAGCCGAGTTGATTCTTCATCCTTCTTCTTTGCCTGAGCCTGAGTCTGCCTAGTAATATTTTGACATCTTTTTGGTTAAAAGACATCTGCTAAAAATTAAGATTTTTCCTAATTATTTCGGGCTTCTAGCCCGAATTTGCTCCATGTCCATCCCTTTAAAGCCTTTTATTCATTGGGATTTTTGTCTTTGACGTTTTTGACGATACGAGATAATTCGCTTTTTTCGTCAATACTAATGCGGGTAGGCGAACCGCTAATAATACGCTCGTAGTTTCGGAATGAGTCTTTAATGTCTGGACCTTCACGACTGATACTATATTCTCTAATACCTTTATCATGCCATGAGCCACGCATTTTGAAGACGTTTAAAGCCCGTGACATCTCCCCTTTAATTTCCACATATTGCAACATTAAAATAGTGTCGGTAATGGTAGAAATATGGGATTCGGTGATGGAGTGCGCGCCCATAAATTGATCAGTGGTATTGGTGAAAAAGCCTGTAATTTCTTCCTGTTTAGCGTAGCCTGTCACCCCGATGACGAATTGACGGAAAGCATTATTAGTAACTCCCCTAGCCATAGCAGACAGAGAGTCGATCGCAATTCTACTAGGTTTAAATTCAGCAATTTCGGACTTGATCATCTGTAGGTGATCTTCCAATCCTGCCGATTCTGGGTAAGAACATAATAGCTTAAGTAAGCCCTTTTTCTCCATTTCTTCAAAATCGATACCCCATGAGAAGGCATTACGGGATAATTGCGCCCTAGATTCCTCATAGGCAAAAAGTATCGCCCTTTCTCCCTGTCGGCAACCTTCTTCGAGAAATTTACTCACTAAGAGAGTTTTCCCTGTACCTGTTGCACCAGTAGCAAGGATGATAGAATCTTTAAAGAAACCGCCCCCGCACATCTCGTCAAGGGTTTTAATCCCAGAGGAAATACGAACATTGGATGAGCGTTGAGTAAGTTGCATTGCACCGAGGGGAAAGATATTAATACCGTCTATAGTAATGGTAAAGGGATATTCTCCTTTCATGTGAGTCGTACCTCGTAACTTCAGTATTTCAATAGTCCTTCTTCTTCTTTCTCCCTCTAAGACGTTACGCACAATCACTACGTTATCAGAAACAAACTCTTCTACCCCAAAACGTGCGATCGGACCATATTCTTCTAGTCTTTCAGTTGTCATTACGGAAGTTACATCAAGGCTTTTGAGTCTAGCTACGAGGCGGAAAATTTCCCTTCTGACAACGGCGGCGGCATCATATTGTTGAAAAATAGCCGTAACAGAGTCGATCGAGACAAATTTAGCCTTATATTTTTTTACTGCATATTGGATTCTTTCAATCAACGCCGAGAGATCGAAATTACCCACTACTTCTTGTCCCTCTGGATCGGGGGAAGCATCTAAAATAAAAAGTTTACCTTGTTCTACCAGACTTTCTAAATCCCATCCAAAACTGTAGGCATTTTTGGTTATATCATTAGGGGATTCTTCAAAGGTAATAAATAAGCCGGGGTAGTCGAAATATTTAATGCCGTGATAGAGAAATTGAATGGCAAAAAGAGTTTTTCCTGTGCCAGATGTGCCACTTACTAGAGTCGTACGCCCCATCGGTAAACCGCCATGACTGATTTCATCGAATCCTTCAATCATGGTACGAATTTTTTTAACTCCTCTAGCTTTCAACTCTTCTTTATTTATATTCATGTTTTATAAATTGGATATTAAATTGAGCAACGTAAAAATTAAATTTAGTTTTAAAAAAAGTATTTTATAGACTCTTAGTAATGTATCAGAAATTCATCTTTTTAACTATTCTCTATCTCTTATTTCCTCATATAACAAATCCAGTCCGATTAAAACTTTTTCTCGATCAGATAAATCACCGATAATTTTCCTAACGGGTGGGGGTAAAACTTTGGAGAGAGTGGGGGTAGCTAAGATTTTATCTTCCTCTGCTAATTGAGGATTTTTTAAAACATCAATTACTTTGAGGGCATAAACTCCTTTAAACTCTTCTTCAAGGATGTTTTTTAGGGTTTTTAAAGCCCTAACAGAATTGGGAGTGTTTCCTGCTACATATAATTTAAGGACATAGGTTTTTTTAATAGGACTCATGGATATGATCAAAAATTTATTTATTAATGGTTATTTATTATAATTTTTTATATTTTATAATTACTTATACACCTAATCTACTGTAAATAGAACATCGAAGGGTAAATCTTCTTTAGGAATCGAACGACGGTACATTTCACACAGATGAGCGATTATATCGATTAAGGCTAGACGATAATCCAATAAAATATCCTCATTGCGTCCCTCTAATTTCAGTTGTTGGGCAAATTCATCCATTAATTCCATGTGAATTTCCAATATTTGAGAAACTGACAAATCGGCAAAAAATGCCTGATTAACAAATTGGTCGATCGCCTGATTTACTTCACTTTCAGAGTTAAAATAATCAAGGATAATTTCTCGATATTGTTCGCTAATTTGTGCAAATAATTCCTCTTTTTCTGTTTGAGAAAGATGACGATAAAAATAACTAGGATTGCGTTTATAGTAAACCCCTAAATAGCCTAATCTTTCCTTGAGTTTTTCTGCTAATCTTCTTTGTTGTAATAAGAGAAAATTTTGCTTTGCTTCTATCTTTTTGTCAGTATTCTGATTACTTGGGCTTTCGCTTATAGAACAACTAGGAGCAAGATGAAGAAATTGGGTGATTGCCTTATCAATATAATGATTAATATGACTTAGATAATTGAGAGTCAACGTAACTTCTGCTGTGTGATAAATGTGATTGCCCACAGGAGAATTGGAGGTTAATTCGAGGGGAATAGTCGAAGATTCTCGGGGGGGGATAGTGGCAGATTCGAGCTTATCTGGTTCGAGAATAATAACAGGTAAGATTAATCCTTGTTCGTAAAATTCGTTAACAATCGGGATACTGACATCACTTTTCATGATAATCAAACAATCGAGGTTTTCTTTATTGTTGACGACAAACCCCCGCCATTCGCTGCTAGAATTAAGGATATGCAAATCATAGCGATCGCCACTCAATAATTCTGTTAATGAGTGTAGAATTCTGGTTTCGGGGGCAAAAATACAGATAGATAATCTTGAAGACAAGGGATTTTCACTAATCACTATATATTACGTTAACTATGCTATATCTTAACTTGAGTTTTTACTAATAATCAACTAGAAAATTATGGATTATGGATTATGAGAGGAGAATAGACAAATAATCCCGATAAACCACCACTAATTAAAGGAAAAACAGGATTGAACATCGCATTTAACAAACTGTCAAACACAAACAAAGTTAAACATACCCCCAACACAATGGCTGATGAAATTTTTGGTGTTAACCATGTACTAACAGGATAGCGAATAATTACATAAACTACAGGTGACAATAATGACATTGTGAGGGTAATCAAGCCAAATAACCCATTAATGCCAAAAATGATAATCCATAAACTATCCGTTACCGATATATCAACGATCTCTCCTAACCAATTTTCACCATAAACACGGTTTCTGCCCCATCCTCCCCAACCAAATAATATTCTTTCTCTGGCTTTTTCTCCTAATATTTCCTCATTATCGAAACGAAATTCCAAAGATTGTAGGAGTTACGCATTGACAAATTAACTTAAATATGTTGTTGAAAATAATCTGCTC